>NZ_LFKW01000116.1:65625-70734 GCF_001040865.1 Cellulomonas sp. A375-1
CGGTGCCGCCGTACCGGGTGCGGGTGATCGAGCCGTTCACGACCGTCGACGACGGCGTCCCGGACACCCCCAGCACGTTCGTCCACTGCTTGATCGCCTCGCCGTGGTTCGCGTAGGCGAGCGTCGTGTCCTGCGTGCCGTGCCACAGCTGGACCCGAGGCCGGGGGCCGCTGTAGCCGGGGTAGGCGGCGCGTGCGAGGTCACCCCACTGCTGGGCCGTGCGGCTGATCTGCCCCTGCGAGCACTGGCTGTTCCACGGCGCCTGGCTCGACGAGCCGGGCGGGGGAGAGCTCGTCGAGAAGCACGTCGCGGGGACTCCCGCGAACGCCGAGCCCGCGGCGAAGACGTCCGGGTAGGTCGCGAGCAGCACCTGCGTGGTCATCGCACCCGACGAGACGCCCGTGGCGTACACGCGGCTCGGGTCGGTGGAGTAGCGCTGCTGCACGTAGGCGACCATGTTCGCGATGCTCGTCGGGTCGCTCGCGCCGCCGTGCGTCAGGGCCTGGGACGACGAGACGTCGAAGCACTGGCCCGGCCGGTTCGCCTGCGGGTAGACGACGATGTACCCGTACCGGTTGGCGAGCTCGTCGAACTGGCTCCCGTTGAACATCGCCTGCGCCGAGCCGGTGCAGTAGTGCGACACCACGAGCACGGGCGCCCGGGCCGGGACGTTGTCGGGGACGTAGAGGTACATCCCGAGCTGGCCGGGGTTCGCGCCGAAGCTGGTGACCTGCACGAGCGAGGCGGCCTGCGCAGGTGCGGCCACGACAGTCGCGGCGACGAGCAGGCCGAGCCCGGTCAGCACCGCAGTGAGCAGGGGGGCGAGTCGGGCACGCAAGGGCCGGGACAAGGACGTCGTCGTCATGGGGACCTTCCGATCTGGGGTGGGCCGGCCCGCGCGCGGCCCTGCTCGGCACGTTCGTCGTCGGCGGCACGTCCGACAAGCGCGGGCAGCACGACGAACCGTTTCGCCCACGAGTCGCGTCCCGACGAGGAGCGCGAGGACCAGCACGAGCGGCACGGCGCACCGGCGGCGCGCGGTCGTGACCGAGCGCCGCGTGGCACCTCGCGCGATAGGTTCGGTGCAGTCCCGCAGCGTGGCGGGACCTGCACCGACGGCCGATCGAAGGAGCCCTCCCGTGTCTGCCCAGCTCGACTCCCCGACCACTCCCGCCGTCGTCACGGTGACCGGCGCCGCCGGCCAGATCGGCTACGCCTTGCTGTTCCGGATCGCGTCGGGTCAGCTCCTCGGCCCGGACACCCCGGTGCGCCTGCGCCTGCTCGAGGTGCCGCAGGCGGTGCGCGCCGCCGAGGGCACCGCGATGGAGCTCGACGACTGCGCGTTCCCGCTGCTCGCGGGCATCGACATCTTCGACGACGCGCGCCCCGCGTTCGACGGCGCGAACGTCGGCCTGCTCGTGGGCGCACGTCCCCGCACCGCGGGCATGGAGCGCGGCGACCTGCTCTCGGCGAACGGCGGGATCTTCGGCCCGCAGGGCGCGGCGATCAACGCGGGCGCGGCGGCGGACATCAAGGTGCTCGTCGTCGGGAACCCCGCGAACACCAACGCCTTCATCGCCGCGTCCCACGCGCCCGACGTCCCCGCGGACCGGTTCACAGCCATGACGCGGCTCGACCACAACCGCGCGCTCGCGCAGCTCGCGGCCCGCGCCGGCAAGCCGGTCGACCGGATCCGGCACCTGACCATCTGGGGCAACCACTCCGCGACGCAGTTCCCCGACCTGACGCGCGCGACGGTGGACGGCGCGCCGGCCACCGACCTGGTCGACGCTGCCTGGGTGAGCGACACGTTCATCCCGACCGTCGCCAAGCGCGGCGCCGCGATCATCGAGGCCCGTGGCGCGTCGTCGGCCGCGTCCGCCGCCAACGCGGCCATCGACCACGTCCGCACCTGGGTCGACGGGACGCCCGACGACGACTGGACGTCCGCCGGCGTCGTCTCCGACGGCTCCTACGGGGTGCCCGAGGGACTCATCTCGTCGTTCCCGGTGACCTCGGACGGCACGCAGTGGTCGATCGTGCCGGGCCTCGAGCTCGACGCCGACTCGCGCGCGCGGCTGGAGGCGTCGGTCGCCGAGCTCGTCGAGGAGCGCGAGGCGGTGCGCGCGCTCGGCCTCGTCTGACGTGGTGCACGCCGCCCGAGGCCGGGTCTGAGCCGTGCGGGTCGCGATCCGAGTGAAGCCCGGGGCCTCCCGCACGCGGGTCGGCGGGGCCTACGGAGGCGCGCTCGTCGTCGCGGTCTCCGCGCGCGCTGTCGACGGTGCCGCGACAGAGGCCGCGCTCGCGGCGGTCGCCGACGCGTTCGGTGTCCGCCGCCGGCACGTCGACCTCGTCACGGGCGCCACCAGCCGGGACAAGGTCGTCGAGCTCGACGACACCGCGCTGGACGACGGTCCGGCGCGGCTCGCCGAGCTGCGCGACGGATGATCCACGACGGGCCGCCGTGTCAGGCGAGCTCCCTGCGCACCACGACCCGCGGCCGCCCGCCGCTGCGGCCGGTGGTCGGCGCCGCGACGTGGAACCCTGCGCGCTCGAACAGCCTCGACGTGCCGACGTAGCCCGAGATGACGTCGACGCGCTCGCCGGCGTCCACCTGCACCGGATACCCCTCGACGACCTCCGCGCCGTGCGCCGCGGCGTGCGCGACGGCGCCCTCGAGCAGCGGGAGCATCATCCCGCGCCCGCGATAGCCACCGCGCACGACGAAGCACACGACGCTCCACGCGTCGCGCTCGTCGACGAACGGGAGCGTCCGTGAGTGCATGAGGCGCCGGTACGTGCTGCGCGGCGCGACCGAGCACCAGCCCGCGGGCGCGCCGTCGACGTACGCGATCACGCCGGGACCGGGCTCGCTCGAGCACTCGTCGCGCATGTACGCCGGGCGGTCGTCGTTCGACACGCGCGAGTCGCGGTAGGCGGTGCACCAGCAGCCGTGGCCGCCGGGCTTCTTCACCCCGACGACCTGCGCGAAGTCCTCGAACCGTCCCACCGCGGAGTGCACGACGACGTCGTCGGAAGAGAGGCGAGGAAGGGGAGCGCGAGCCATGCCGCCACGCTAGCGACGGCCACCGACACCGTCCCCGGGGCGGCTCAGCGTGGGGTGAAGGAGGTCGCGCAGGTGCGGCCCGACGACGTCGTCACGGTGACCTTCACCTTGTAGCCCTTGGTCGCCCGGCCGATGGAGTACGTCACCGACGCGCGACCCTCGGCCGTGGCCTTGGTGGTCTTCGTGTTGGTCGTCGTCTTGTACTTCGCCTTGGTGGTCACCGTGGCCTTCTTGCCGGCGGCCGAGACCCGCACGGTGACGGTCGAGTACTGCTTGGGCTTGGAGTCCGAGACGCTCACCGAGCAGGACTTGCCGGCGGGAGAGGCGTCCGTGGCCTGAGCGGCGGGCCCGACCAGCGCCAGTGGAGCGGCGACGAGCAGACCGGCGAGCACGGCGACGGGACGGCGGGGGAGGCGGTACACGGCAGGTGTCCTTCCGACGAGGTTCCGCCGATGGTGCTCGGAACTGTCGACGACGTCGACCCCATTCGTCGGGATCCTCCTCGCGTGCCGGGAGATTCCACCCGGGTGAGCGCTGGTCCCCGCCGAGCGCGGCGGGGTGGGTCAGCGGAAGACGATGGTGCGGTGGCCGTCGAGCAGCACGCGGTGCTCGGCGTGCCAGCGCACGGCGCGGGCCAGGGCCCGGCGCTCGACGTCCTGCCCGAGCGCGACGAGGTCGTCGACCGAGCGTGTGTGGTCCACCCGCTCGACGTCCTGCTCGATGATCGGGCCCTCGTCGAGGTCGCCCGTGACGTAGTGGGCGGTCGCGCCGATGAGCTTGACGCCACGGTCGTGCGCCTGGGCGTACGGGCGCGCGCCCTTGAACGAGGGCAGGAACGAGTGGTGGATGTTGATGACACGGCCCGCGAGCTGGCGGCACAGGTCGTCGGACAGGATCTGCATGTAACGCGCGAGCACGACGAGCTCGACGTCGAGCTCGTCGACCAGCTCCAGGAGCCGGGCCTCGGCCTCGGCCTTGGTCGCGGCGGTCACGGGCACGTGGTGGAACCCGATGCCGTAGAACTGCGCGAGCGGTTCGAGCACGGTGTGGTTGGAGACGACCGCGACGAGGTCGACCGGCAGCTTCTCGGACCGCTGGCGGAACGCGAGGTCGTTGAGGCAGTGCGCCGCGGTCGAGCCCATGACGAGGGTGCGCACGGGGCGGCCCGCGACGTCGAGCGACCACGTCATGTCGAACGAGCCGGCGATGCGGTCGAGCGCACCCGCGAGCTCGTCGTACGTCACGGCGGAGGTGACCTGCACGCGCATGAAGAACAGCCCGGTCAGCGGGTCGCCGAACTGCTGCGACTCGGTGATGTTCCCGCCGTGGTCCGCGAGCAGCCCCGCGACGGCGTGGACGATCCCCGGGCGGTCGGGGCACGAGAGCGTCAGGACCCAGTGGGTCTCGCCGGGCGTGGTCGGGCTCGCAGTGTGGGACACGAGGTCCGAGAGTAGTGCGCCACGCCGCGCGGCTGACACGATGGGTCGTATGACGGCCGACCTCGACATCCGCCAGGTGACCACCGACGAAGCCGGTGAGCTGCTCACGCTGCGCCGCGCCGCGTTCGTCACCGAGGCGCAGCAGTACGGCGACCCGAACATCCCGCCGCTCACCCAGACGATCGAGGAGCTGGTCGCGGACCTGCAGCGCGACGACGTCGTGACGCTCGGCGGGTGGGACGGCCACCGGCTCGTCGGCTCGATCCGGGTGCTGATCGAGAACAAGAAGGCGACGCTCGGCCGGTTCGCCGTGGCGCCCGACCTGCAGGGCAAGGGCTTCGGCACGCAGCTCCTGCTCGCGATCCTGCCGTACCTGCCCGACGGCATCGAGGAGGTCTGGGTCTTCACGGGCCGCGACTCGGTGCAGAACATCGCGCTGTACGCCAAGCACGGCTACGAGCACCAGCACGACCAGACCGCGGGCGACCTCACGTACGCGTTCCTGCGCAAGTCGCTCGTCGAGACGCCCGACGTGCACGAGGACGACCGCTGACCGGCGCATGAGCACCCCGACGGGCCACGTCGACGTCCCTGAGCAGGTCT
>NZ_LFKW01000116.1:70804-71140 GCF_001040865.1 Cellulomonas sp. A375-1
ACGGCGGCACGACGTTCCACTCGCCAGTCCACGGTGCGTACGTGAAGTGGGCCCCCGCGGGCACGCCGCTCGACCTCGCGGTCGAGGCCGAGCGGCTCGTCTGGGCGGCTCCGCACACACCCGTCCCCGAGGTCCTCGCCCACGGCAGCGACGACGAGGGCGCGTGGCTCGTCACGCGCGCGATCCCCGGGCGGAGTGCGGTCGACCCGGTGTGGCTGGCGCGACCGCTCGAGGCGGTCCGCGCCGTCGGTGCCGGGCTCCGTGCGCTGCACGACGCCCTGCCGGTGGACGACTGCCCGTTCACCTGGTCGGTCCAGGAGCGGCTCGCGCGGCTGG
>NZ_LFKW01000116.1:71175-73013 GCF_001040865.1 Cellulomonas sp. A375-1
GCTCGTCGTCTGCCACGGGGACGCGTGCGTCCCGAACACGCTGCTGTCCGACGACGGCTCGTGGCTCGCGCACGTGGACCTGGGGCGGCTCGGTCTGGCGGACCGGTGGGCGGACCTCGCCGTCGCGACGTGGAGCACGGTGTGGAACTACGGCCCGGGCTACGAGGACGCCCTGCTCGAGGCCTACGGCATCGAGCCCGACCCACAGCGCACGTCGTACTACCGGGCGCTGTGGGGGAGCCCGCGTCACTCTCCGCGGTAGGCCGCCTCGATCGGGGCGATCTCGATCTTCTTCTGCGTGAGCATCACCTGCGTGGCGCGCGCGGCGCCCTCGGGGTCGGCGTCGGGCGAGAGCGTGAGCTCCATCAGGCGGCGCGGCACGACCTGCCACGACAGGCCGAACCGGTCGGTGAGCCAGCCGCACGCGACCTCCTTCCCGCCGCCGGCCAGGAGCGCGTCCCAGTAGTGGTCGACCTCGGCCTGGTCCGCGCAGTCGACGACGAACGAGAACGCCGCGTTGAGCTGGAGCGACGGACCCGCGGAGATCGCCTCGACCGGCTGGCCGTCGAGCTCGTAGGACACGATGAACGGCGCGCCCTTGGTGACACCCGGCATGTCGGCGGGTGCGTGCAGCACGTTGACGATGCGCGAGCTGGGGAAGACCGAGACGTAGAACTCGGCGGCCTCCAGCGCGTTGTCGCTGTACCAGAGGTGGGGGTGGACGATGCCCATGACCTGCTCCTTCGTCTCGTCGGCTCAGCCCGCGACGATCGTGTCGAGGCGCGCGTAGCCCTGGGTGAGGCCGCCCTCCATGCCGCTGGCGACCATGCCGTCGCGGGCCTCCAGCGAGGGGTAGACGGAGTGGATCTCGAGGCGGGTGCGGTCGTCGTCGAGGTCGACGAACCGCAGCGTCTCGACCGCGACGACGTCCGGGTACCCGAGGAACTCGAACGTCTGGATCGCGAGCTCGTCGGTCCGCACGGTGTGGAACGTGCCGCGGAACCCGTACGACTCGCCGCCGGGCTCGGTCTGCTGGAAGCTCCACCGGCCGCCGGACACGAAGTCCCACTCGGTGATGTCGGTCTCGAGCCGGTCCGGGCCCATCCACTTCGCGACGAGCGCGGGGTCGGCGTGCGCGGCGAACACGCGGGAGACCGGAGCGTCGAACTCGCGGGTGATGTCGATGAACGGGACGCCGGCGGGGGCGTCGACGTGCACGGGGTTGGTCATGATGGATCCTCCTGCTGGGCGGGGTCCTGCGCGAGCAGCGCGTCGAGGGACCGGAACCTGCGCTCGTGGATCAACCGGTACTGGTCGATCCACGCGGTGAGGCGCTCGAGCGCCTCCGGGGCCAGGTGCACGGGCCGACGCTGGGCGTCGCGCGTGCGGGTGACGAGTCCCGCCTGCTCCAGCACGTGGATGTGCTTGGAGACCGCCTGCAGTGAGATGGCGTGCGGCTCGGCGAGCTCGTTGACTCCTGCGGGGCCGCGCGACAGGCGCGCGACGATCTGGCGACGGACGGGATCGGCCAGGGCCAGGAAGGCCCGGTCGAGCCGTTCGTCGTCGTCCTCCGTCACAGGTGCGTCCTCCGGTCGAGAAGAGCCCCGACCGTGCTGCGCGTCGGCAGGGGCCCCGACCTGATGTTGTCTAGATGCTGCGATCAGGCTATTCAACTTTGAGGTTGAATACGACATTACGCCCGTCGTCGAGACGCCGCAAGGGGTGTCCCGCGTCAGCCCAGACGAGCGCGCACGGCCGCCGCGACCTCGGCGGGGGTCCTCCCGTCGACGGTCACCACAGGCCCGCGCGCGGCGAGCCGGTCCGCGACGGCGACGTAG
>NZ_LFKW01000116.1:73085-92141 GCF_001040865.1 Cellulomonas sp. A375-1
CAGGCGCCATGCCCGCGCGCCGGGGTCGGCGGCGTCGCCCTCGATGCGCCGACGCAGCTCGTCGGGCGACGCGTGCAGCGTCACGTGGCGGACGTCGTGCCCGCGTGCGGCGAGCCCGCCGAGCACCTCGTCGGCGTGGCCGGGGTCCAGCAGCGTCATCGGCACGACGAGCACGCCGTCGGGCCGCGCGCGGCGTGAGGCCGCGCGCACCGTGCCACGCCGCCACGCGCGCAGGTCCTGGTAGTCGCTCGTGCCGGTGGCCCGCCCGAGCGTGCGGCGCAGCCACCACCCCAGCGCCTCGGGGTCGTGCGTCCGTGTCCCCGGATGCTGCGCGACGAGCTCGGCCGCGCACGTCGTCTTGCCGACGCCGAAGGGTCCGTTGAGCCAGAGGATCACGCAGGCGAGGCTAGTGGTCGCCCGCGCGGTGGTCAGCGGGAGCCGGTCGCGGACCCGACCCGCGCGCGTCCGGACACGGACTGGTCGGGCGTGGCTACGTCGAGTGCAGCCACGTCGAGAGCTGGTGCGTCGGGAGCGGGCGCGCCGAGGGCCGGAGCATCGAGGGTGGGAGCACCGACGCCGCGGCGGCTGTCGTCGGGCAGGGCGCCCACGGCACGGGCGAGGCCGCGGGCCGCGCGCGCTCGGTGGGAGAGTGCGGGGTGGCCGAGTGTGACGCCAGCGAGAACGACGAGTGCGCCGACAGCCTGCTGGGCGGACAGCCGCTCACCGCCGACGAGCAGTCCCAGGGCCAGGCCGGTCACGGGGTTGAGCAGGCCGACGAGCCCGACGGTCCCGGCAGGCAGGTGGCGCAAGCCGGCGAACCAGGCGAGGTAGGCGAGCGCGGTCGCGGCGAGCGAGAGGAAGGCGAGTCCGCCCCAGGCGGGCGCGTCGAGCGCCGGGGGAGCGCCCTCGACGACGAACGCGGCGACCAGAAGCGTGAGTCCGCCCGCGACGAGCTGCCACGCGGTCGAGGACAGGACGTCGACCGCGTCGTCGCGCCAGCGCTGCGCGAGCACGAAGCCGACGCTCGACATGAGCATCGCGGTCACCGACGCGACGAGGCCGCGCGCGTCGAGCGTCCCGGCGCCCGTCAGGACCATCGCGGCGACCCCGACGAGGCCGAGCACGCCGCCCGCGACCGCGGGCAGCGCCGGTCGCTGGGCGACCAGCGCCCAGGCGATGAGCATCATGACCAGGGGTGAGGTCGCCATGACCGTCGCGGCGATGCTCGTCGGCAGGAGCTGGGCGGCGACGTAGACGAGGACGAAGAACGCGCCCATGTTGAGCGTGCCGAGCACGAGCGAGCGCCACCACCACGAGCCGTGCGGCAGGCGGCGGGCGACGAGCAGGAGGATCAGGCCGGCAGGCAGCGCGCGCAGCGCCGAGCCCCACAGCGGGGAGTCGGCCGGCAGCAGGTGCCGGGTCACGTAGTAGCTCGCGCCCCACGTGATCGGGGCGAAGGCGGTGACGAGCATCCAGCGGAGATTTCCTTCCATGGAAGACAATCTACCTTCCGCGGAAGATATGGTCGAGCGGTGTCCTCCCCGAACCACGACCGGCCCGACCGGCTCGACCAGATCCAAGCGGCCTGGCGCCGCGAGCGACCCGACCTGGACCCGAGCCCTCAGGGCGTGATCGGGCGGCTGCACCGCGTCGCCGGGCACCTCACCGACGAGCTCGTCGCGGTCTACCGGCAGCACGGCCTGAGCGAGGGCGACTTCGACGTGCTCGCGACGTTGCGCCGCGCGGGATCGCCCTACGAGCGCACGGCAGGCGATCTCGCCTCGCACACGCTCGTCACGAGCGGCGGCATGACCAAGCGCATCGACCGGCTCGAGGCGGCGGGCCTGGTCACGAGGCGTGTCTCCGAGTGCGACGCCCGGGCGAGGGTCGTCGCGCTCACCGACGCCGGCAAGACGCTCATCGACGCCGCGTTCACCGACCACCTCGCCAACGAGCACCGCCTGCTCGCCGCGTTGGACCCCGCCGACGTCGAGACCCTGCGCAACATCCTCACCCGCTGGCTCGCCCGCCTGGAAGACCCCCCACCCACCCCCTGACCCGCCACGGCCGGCGACTCCCAGCCGTGTCAGCACCGTCGGTGCAGGGATGAATGCAGGAGCAGTGCGGCTGACGGCGACGAACTCTGCATCGATCGCTGCATCGATCCGCGAGGCGACGGTAAGCCTGCGCGGGCAGACAGGGGTGCGCACGTGCGGGGCGTAGGTGCGGGCGCGTAGGCGTGAAAGGGCTCGTCGTGGGGGTGGGGCGGCTTGCTAGTCTGTGCGCGTCGTGACTGGCGCAACGAGGTGGGTCACCACCGGGGAGCGACGAAGCAGCTGGACCACGGGGTCGGACGCCTGGGCCCTCGGTCGCCTCATCACCGGACCGTCCGCGTGCATGGGCGCCGATCGCGCCCGCACGGCCACCTGCAACAGGAGCTGCCGCAATGAGCGACAACGTGCTGAACCAGAACATCGCCGACCTCGACCCGGAGATCGCCGCCGTCCTCGACGGTGAGCTCGCCCGCCAGCAGGGCACGCTCGAGATGATCGCGAGCGAGAACTTCGTGCCCCTGGCCGTCCTGCAGGCGCAGGGCTCGGTCCTGACGAACAAGTACGCCGAGGGCTACCCGGGCCGCCGCTACTACGGCGGCTGCGAGCAGGTCGACATCGCCGAGACCATCGCGATCGAGCGCGCCAAGTCGCTGTTCGGTGCCGAGTTCGCCAACGTCCAGCCGCACTCCGGCGCGACGGCCAACGCCGCGGTCCTGCACGCGATCGCGCGTCCCGGCGACACGATCCTCGGCCTCGCGCTCGACCAGGGCGGCCACCTCACGCACGGCATGAAGATCAACTTCTCGGGTCGCCTCTACGACGTGGTGGCGTACGGCGTCGACGAGCAGACCTCGCTGGTCGACATGGCCGAGGTCCGCCGCCTCGCGATCGAGCACCAGCCCAAGGTGATCATCGCCGGCTGGTCGGCCTACCCGCGTCAGCTCGACTTCGCGGCATTCCGCGAGATCGCCGACGAGGTCGGCGCCTACCTGTGGGTCGACATGGCGCACTTCGCGGGCCTCGTCGCCGCGGGCGTGCACCCCTCGCCCGTGCCGCACGCGCACGTCGTGTCCTCGACCGTGCACAAGACGATCGGCGGCCCGCGCTCGGGCTTCATCCTGACCAACGACGCGGACCTCGCCAAGAAGATCAACTCGGCGGTCTTCCCGGGTCAGCAGGGTGGCCCGCTCATGCACGTCATCGCCGCCAAGGCGGTCGCCTTCAAGATCGCCGCGACGCCCGAGTTCCGCGACCGCCAGGAGCGCACCGTGCGCGGTGCCGCCATCCTCGCCGAGCGACTCACGCGGGCCGACGTCGCCGAGGCGGGCATCAGCGTCCGCTCGGGCGGCACCGACGTGCACCTCGTGCTCGTCGACCTGCGCAACGCGGCGATCGACGGCAAGCAGGCCGAGGACCTGCTGCACGAGGCAGGCATCACCGTGAACCGCAACGCGGTGCCGAACGACCCGCGGCCCCCGATGGTCACGTCGGGCCTGCGCATCGGCACGCCCGCGCTGGCCACGCGCGGCTTCGGCGACGCCGAGTTCACCGAGGTCGCGGACGTCATCGCCACGGCGCTCGTGCAGGGTGACGCGGCCGACACCGAGGCGCTCAAGGCCCGCGTGGCCGCGCTGACCGCGGCGTTCCCGCTGTACCCGAACCTCCACCAGTACTGAGGGGCACGACGATGACGGCCCAGATCCTCGACGGGACCGCCACCGCGGCCACCATCAAGACCGAGCTCACGCAGCGCGTCGCGGCACTCGCGGCGCGCGGCGTGACGCCCGGGCTCGGCACGCTGCTCGTCGGCGACGACCCGGGCAGCAAGTGGTACGTGGCGGGCAAGCACCGCGACTGCGCCGAGGTCGGCATCTCCTCGATCCAGGAGGAGCTGCCCGCCGACGCGACGCAGGAGGACATCGAGGCCGCCGTCCGGCGGCTCAACGAGAACCCCGCCTGCACCGGCTTCATCGTCCAGCTGCCGCTGCCCCGGGGCATCGACACGCACCGCGTGCTCGAGCTGATCGACCCGGACAAGGACGCGGACGGTCTGCACCCGACGAACCTCGGTCGCCTGGTGCTGCGCGTCAACGAGCCGGTGACGAGCCCGCTGCCGTGCACGCCGCGCGGCATCATCGAGCTCGTCGAGCGGCACGGTGTCGACCTGCGCGGTGCGGACGTCGTGGTCGTCGGGCGCGGCGTGACCGTGGGCCGCTCGATCGGCCTGCTGCTCACGCGGCGCGAGGTCAACGCGACCGTGACGCTCACGCACACCGGCACCGTCGACCTCGCCGAGCACACGCGCAACGCCGACGTGATCGTCGCCGCGGCGGGTGTGCCGGGCATCATCACGGCCGACCTGGTCAAGCCGGGCGCGGTCGTCGTGGACGTCGGGGTGTCGCGGGCGACGGACCCCGAGACCGGCAAGAGCCGCGTCGTCGGGGACGTCGACCCGGGGGTGCGCGAGGTCGCGAGCTGGGTCTCGCCCAACCCGGGCGGGGTCGGGCCGATGACCCGGGCCATGTTGCTGAGCAACGTCGTGGAGACCGCGGAGCGCCTCGCCGCCTCCTGAACGCCGCGACGCAGACGGAGGGTGCGCGCAACGCTTCCGCGCACCCTCCGTCTGCCTCTACGCTGCCGTCAGCGCGGACGCGCCGGCACGACGAGAGGGAGGACCGCGATGACGCGGGACTACGGACCATCCGCCAAGACCCTGGTCTGGGGACTTGGACTGTTCCTGCCGGGCGTCCTGCTCGCGTTCTGGTGGCGTATCGCCCTCGTCGCGAGCACGGATGGGAGCTCGCCGCAGGGGTTCGGGGGCCTGCTCGTCGTGCTCGCGGTCGGCGCGGCCGTCGTCGGGCTGGTCGTGACCTTGCTCGGCGTGTGGCAGCTCGCCACCAACGTGGACATCGCCGCGCGTGCCTCTCGCGACGCGGCGTACGCGGCGGAGACGGCGCAGGCGCGCGCGGACCGTGAGGCAGCTGCCAAGGCGAACGCGCGGGCCCGGCTCAGGGCACAGCTCGCGCAGGAGGCCCAGGGGTCGCAAGGGTCGCAGGAGGGCTGAGTCGTCAGGGCTTCGGGGCGGCCTTCGCCTTGGCCTTGGGCGCCGGCTTCTCGGCGGGCGCGGGCTCGGCCGGGGTCGACGGCTCCTCCGGCTGGGCGCGCAGGACGTCCTGGATCGCCAGGCGCGCGGCGCGGCGCACGTCGGCCCGCGTGAGGTTGCCCTCGGGCAGCGCGGCGGCGATCGCGTCGGCGATGCCCTGCGCGTCGATCGTCGCGTGAGCGGCGGCCTCGGCGTTCGCGCTGGTGCGCCGCAGCAGCGCGTAGGTGTCCTTGCGCTCGAGCTTGGCGTTCCGGTAGGACCACACGGCCTGGGCGATCTCGTCGGCAGTCGGCATGTCCTCGTCCTCGTCTGTCGTGGCTGCGATCGGCGCAGCCTTCCGTGCACGTAGCGTCGCGACGAAGGCCGCCACGTCCGCCTTGGTCGTCCCGTTGGCCAGCTCGAAGTGCATCGCGTCGCGCAGGCCGACAGGGAAGTCCAGCCCCCAGCCGAACAGCCCGCCGGCCTCCTTGAGGATCGCGCGCACCGCGCGGCCCTGGGCGTTGGTGAAGCCCGACGAGTAGCGCTTGCCGGGGTGGTGGCGCTCGAACGGGTGCCGCGCGCCGTTGACGTCGACCGCCGTCCCGCTGATGTGGTTCGACCGGGCGGCGCCCCCGATCTGCTTGTTGAACGCCGCCGAGCGCCAGCCGTTGACCTCGGAGATCGGCTCGACGCGGGCGTGGAACTGCTCCAGGAGCCACCGGAACGCCGTCGAGACGTCGCCGTCGAGCGTGGTGACGCCGTTCGCGTCGCCGCCGACGACGATCCGCACGACGGCCGACTCGCGGGCCTCGGGCCAGCCGTTGAGGGTCGCCACGGGAGCCTCCCGTGCATCGTGGCTCGTTCGTCGAGAGATGGTCGACGTCCGGTGCGGGCCCGCGGGCGGGCTCGTTCGCAGCACTCGTAGGCAAGGTGCGAGCGCCGCAGGTGCTGATACGCACCGCCCGGGGTGAGCCTTCGTCGCGACGGCGGCGGTGGACGACGGGCCGCCGCGCGGGTGCCGTGAGGCAGGATCGTCCGGGCCGCCTGTGCGGCGCACCTGATCGTCGGAGAGGAACGCAGTGCTCACCATCGCGACCGTCAACGTCAACGGCATCCGGGCGGCGTTCCGCCGGGGGATGGGGGACTGGCTCGAGAGCCGGAACCCGGACGTCCTGCTGCTGCAGGAGGTGCGCGCCAGCGACGAGATCCTCGCCGACCACCTGCCCCCGGGCGAGTGGCACCTCGCGCACGAGGAGAGCCAGACCAAGGGCCGGTCGGGCGTCGCGATCGCGACGCGGCTGCCGATGTCCGCGATCCGCATCGGGCTGGGCACCGATGTGCCGGGCGACTCGGGCCGTTGGGTCGAGGCGGACCTCGAGATCGCGTCGCACGACGGCGCACCCCCGCGGACCGTCACGGTGGTCTCGACGTACGTGCACTCCGGGACGCTCGGCACGCCCTCGATGGACGAGAAGCTCGCGTTCCTCGAGGTCGTCACCGCCCGCCTGGCCGAGATATCGGCGGCGGGCGGGTACGCCGTCGTGGCGGGTGACGTGAACATCGCGCACCGCGAGCCCGACATCAAGAACTGGAAGGGCAACCTCAAGAGCGCGGGTTTCCTGCCCGTCGAGCGCGCCTACCTCGACCGCTGGCTCGACGAGCTGGGCTGGCGCGACCTGGGTCGCGAGCTCGGGGGCGAGGGCCCGGGCCCGTTCACGTGGTGGTCCTGGCGCGGGAAGGCGTTCGACAACGACGCCGGCTGGCGCATCGACTACCAGTTCGCGACCCCGGACCTCGCGGACGCGGCCGTGAGTGCGACGGTCGACCGCGCGGCGACGTACGACGCGAGGTTCTCCGACCACGCGCCGCTCGTCGTGGAGTACGACCTGTAGAGCGGCTTGACGCCCGCCATCCGTCAATGTATCAATGTACTGACTCATTGACGGATGGCGGGAGCGTGCCGTGACGGACCTGGCCGACGAGCGCGACGGGCTCGTGGTCGAGCTCGACCTCGCGTCGTCCGTGCCCCCGTTCGAGCAGATCCGGCAGCAGGTCGCCGGCTACGTCGCCGCCGGTCGGCTGGCCACCGGCGCGCGCCTGCCGACGATCCGCGCGTTCGCGGCGGACCTCGGCATCGCCCCGGGGACGGTCGCCCGCGCCTACCGCGAGCTCGAGGCGGCGGGCGTGGTCGTCACGCGGCGTCGCACGGGCACGGTGGTCGCGGCGGACGTCGTGCCCGCCGACGATGCGCCGGGCCGTGCGGCGCGCGAGTTCGTCGCCGCGGCGCACCGCGCGGGTCTGTCCGACGAGGACGCGCTCGCGCTCGTGCGCGGCGCACTCCAGACGTCCCGGCCGCGGGCCGGGGCACGCCTGCTCGAGGGGGAGCTCCCATGATGGTCCCGATCTGGATCGTGGTCCTGCTGCTCGTCGTCCTGATGACGGTGGCGCTCATCGTCCTCATCGTCGTGATGGCCGTGCGTGTGGCGCAGGGGGCCACGCGCACGAGTCCCTACGGCGAGGGCGGTGGCCCGGGGGACGGGGCGCCGCTCGAGTCGGTGCCGACGGCGCTGGACGCCGCGCGGCGACGGGCGACGAGGATCGCCACGCTGGCCTGGGTGGCCGCCGCCGGCGGCGTCGTCCTGGCGCCGGTGCTCGCGGTGGGAGCGATGCGCGTCGACGAGGTCGCCGTGTGGGGCGCGGCGCTGCTCGTCGGGCTCGCCTTCCTCGCGGTGCACGCCGTGGGTGAGGGCACCTGGCCGCGACCGACCGGCACCGCGCGGCGAGCGCCCCTCGTCGTGCGGTCGGTCCGTCAGGTCGCGGCGTCGGGGCCGCGGCGGTTCGTCTGGGCCTGGGCGGCGGCCACCGTCGCGGTCGCCGTGGCGGGTGCGCTCCTCGCTGACGAGTCCGGCCGCGGGATCACGGCGCAGACCGACGAGGCGTGGGGCCGCGCCACGCCGTTCCCGGGCGCGCCGCACGGCATCGGCGCCGTCGTGACGGTCGTGCTCGTGCTCGTGGGCACAGAGGTCGTGCTGCGCCAGATCACGCAGCGACGCGCCGTGCCCGACGTCTCCGTCGCCGACGACCTGGCGCTGCGCCGGTTGGCGGCGCGCCGGGTGGCCGCGGGGAGCCAGGCGGTCGTCGCGGGCGTGCTCGTCGTGCTGCTCGGGGTCGCGGGGTCGGCGATGGAGAACCTCGGCGCGTCGGGGCCAGGGACGCCGCTCGGCGGCTGGGGCGTGGCCGGGAGCGTCACGACGACGGTCGCGCTCGGGGTGGCGCTGGCCGCTCTGGCAGTTGCGGCGATCGGGTCGCTGCGCCCTCAGGTGCGCACGCGCGCTGCCCAGCCTGCCCCGCCGGCGGGAGTGCCGGCGGGCTGAGTCTCAGCGGGGGGCTTCCGCGTCGGGCGTCGGCACCGGCAGGTCGCGCATGCCGAGCAGGGGCGAGACCACCACGGGCAGCACCGACAGCGCGGTGACGGCGGCGGCGACCCAGAGCGTCGGGAGCACGCCGAGCGCGTGCCCCAGCCAGCCGCCGACGAGCCCGCCCAGCGGCATGACGCCCCAGACGATGAACCGCACCGAGGCGTTCATGCGGCCCAGCAGCGCGGGCGGGCACAGGCGCTGACGGAAGCTGACCTGCGCGATGTTGTAGACGAGCACCGCGAAGTTGAGCACGACGCCGCCGACGACCAGCACTACCTGAGGTGACAGCGGCAGGCTCGCCGCGAGCGGCGTGAGCACGGCAGCGGGGACGAACGCGAGCGCCGAGATCGGGATGACGCGGGCCTCGCCGACGCGTCGGCTGATCCGGTCGGCGGTGAACGCGCCGGTCAGACCGCCGACGGCCGCCGCGGAGACGACCGTGCCGTAGGCGGCGGTGTCGAGCTCGAGCGTGCGCAGCGCGAAGATCACCATGACCGCCGCCGAGATGGCGCCGCCGAAGTTGCCGATCGAGGTGGTGGCGACGATCCGCCGCAGGATCGGCTGGTGGACGACGAACCGCAGCCCCTCGGCGATCTCGGTCCGCAGCGGGCGTCGGTCCTCGGGTGACGGCGTGGTCTCGCGGTGCGCGATCCGGCCCACGCCGAACGCCGAGAACAGGTAGGTCACCACGGTGACCGCGATGAGTGCGGGCGCCGCGACGACGCGCAGGAGGGCGCCGCCGAGGGCGGGTGCGGCGACCAGCGCCACGGACTGCGTCGCCTGGAGCTTGGAGTTGCCCTCGACGATGTTCTCGAGGCCGACCAGGCCCGGGACGTAGCTCTGGTGCGACACGTCGAAGAACACGTTCGCGACCGAGATGGCGGCCGCGGCGGCGACGAGCAGCGCGATCGACGCGTGCCCGGTCGCGGCGCTCGCGACGACCACGGCGAGCACGGCGGCGCGCACGAGGTCCGCGACGATCAGGACGCGGCGCTTGCGCATGCGGTCGACCCACGCACCGGCCGGCAGCCCGATGACGAGGAACGCCGCGGTCTCGGCGGCGTTCAACAGTCCCATCTGCCACTCGGTCGCGTGCAGGTGCTCGACCGCGTAGACCGGCAGCACGAGCGCGGTGAGCTGCGCGCCGAGCTGTCCGGTGGCGTCGCCTGCCCACAGCCAGCGGAAGTCGCGGTGGTGGACGAGCGAGCGGCGGCGCGCGGGCGCGGGCGCGGTCTCCTGCGGCGAGGCGGTGGGTGGGGGCGTTGTCACGACGCCAGGATGCGCGAGTGATTGGGAATAGTCAATCAGTGGCAGGATGAGGCCATGGCCTCCGCATCGCACCCGCCCGACCCGCCACCGGGTGCGGCCCAGGGACCCGCAGCCGAGCCACGGCCGGTCGCGCCCGAGGTCCGCGAGGACGCCGATGCGGACGCCCGCGCGCTCGCGTCGTCCCTGCGGATCCGCATCCTGCGGCTGTGCCTCGACGAGTCGCTCACCAACCGCGAGATCGCCCAGCGGCTGGGACGCCACCCGGCCACGGTCCTGCACCACGTGCGCACGCTGGTCGACCGCGGCTTCCTGGTCGCCGAGCCCGCGCGGCGCGGGACCCGCGGCGCGCGCGAGGTGCCGTACCGCGCGACCCGCAAGTCGTGGCGCTCCCCGTCGCAGCCCGGTCAGGCGCGCGTGCTCGTCGACACGTTCCTGCAGGAGCTCGCCCTCGTCGAGGACCTGGACGACCAGCCGATGGTCCGTCTGGGGCTGCGTCTCGACGACGAGGCGGCCCGCGCGCTCGTCGGGCGCCTCGACGCCCTGTTCCAGGAGTACGCCCAGCGCCCGTCCGACCCGGACGGGACGCCGTACTCGCTGTTCTTCTCGATGCACGAGGACGTGCAGCGACGGCGGGAGCCGGGTCCGCCGCCCGGCTGAGGCGACGGACCCGGAGCGCTCACGAGTCGTCTCGCCCTCCCGCGAGCGAGTCCGACCGTTGCGCCCGTGCGACGGTCGCCAGGGTGCACACCACGGGGATCGCGAGCACCGCGGCGGACAGCAGGCCGGTCGTCGCCAGGTCGACAGCGGGCAGCGCCGGTCCGAGCAGCCCGAACGTGGCGCCGAGCACCGCCGGCAGCACGGCCAACGCCCCGATGGTCCACGCGCTCGCACCCGTGACGACCGCCTCCAGGAAGGTCGTGCCGAGCAGCTGGCGCCGGGTGGCGCCGGTCCGGCGCAGGAGCAGCAGCTCGGAGCGGCGCCCGGCCGTCGCGAGCACGACGGCGTTCGCCGCACCGATCCCTGCGAACGCGAGCAGCAGGAGGACGAGCACCGACGAGAGCCGGGTCCCCGCCGCGGACGCGTCGGCTACGGCCTGGACGTAGGCGTCGACGTCCTGCACGAGGAGCCCCGTGCCCGCCAGCGCTCCGACGACCGACTTCGGGGCACGCGTCCCGAGGAGCAGCGCGTCGGGCGTGGTGGTCACGCCGGCCTCCCGCAGGGCCTCGTCGGAGGCGAGCAGCGGTCCGAGCGCGAGGCCGCGATCGTAGACGGCGACGACCCGCGAGGTGTGCACGGTGCCGTCGTGCCGCCACGTGAGGGTGCCGCCGAGGCGCACGCCGAGCTCGAACCGCGCGTCGGTGCTGACCGCGACCGTCCCGGGCTCGGCCAGGTCGGCGAGCGAGCCGTCGACCATCCCCGGGTCGAGCACGTCCGGGCTCGTCGCTGCGGGGAGCACGCGCATGCCGGTCGACTCCCACGACAGCGCCGAGCCGAAGGTCTCGTCCTCCTCGGTACGCACCTGCGCGGGCACAGCGGACAGGGGCGTGACGGTGACGTCGTCGAGCGCGCCGACGGTGGCGACGTCGGCGGGCGTCAGCCCCGCCGGACCGGTGACGACGAGGTCGGCGCCGACGGCCTGCGTGAGCTGCTGGTCGGTGGCGAGCGTGACCGCCTGGTTGACGCTCGTCTGCACGGTGCCGACCGCGAGCATGAGCGCGAGCGGCACGACGACGGTCGTCAGGCGGCGCGAGAACCCGCGGACGTTGGCGAGCGCGAGCCGGGTCGTGGCACTGGTGCGGCCGCCGCTGCCCAGCCCGGACACGCGGTCGAACGTCCAGGCCACGAGCACGGGGCCGGCGAGCGCGGCTGCGGCGACGAGCAGGAAGGCCGAGGTCGCAGCGGTCGCGGCCCCCATCGTCCCGGGGATCAGGACCGGGGTGCACGCGACCACGACGCCGCCGAGAGCCAGCACGAGCGCGGCCGTGCGGCGCACCCGGCCGACCTCACGCGACTCGACGCGGCTGTCGCCGACGGCGGCCGTCGGTGACAGCCGCAGGGACTCGCGCGCGGCGATCCGCGCGGCACCCAGCGCGGTGGGGACGAGCAGCAGCGTCGCACCGAGCAGCGGGAGCGGTGCGAGCAGCGCGTCGACGTGCGGCACGACGAACCCCGCGTCCTCGAGCACGGGCCTCAGGAACCACGCGAGCGCGATCCCGGCCGTCGCACCCACCGGGGCGGCGACGAGCGTGACGGTCAGCACCTCACCGTCCACCAGGCGCCGCACCTGACGACCGGTCGCGCCGACCGCACGCAGCAGCGCGAGCTCGCGACGCCGCTGGCGCAGCGCGAGCGTCACGGTGGCCGCGACGACGAGCACGACGAGCGAGAGCGCGGTGCCCGCGAACGACGTCGACAGCGCGACCAGCTCGAACCCGTGCGCGTCGTCCGCACCCGCGGACAGCCCCGCGACCAGGAGCCAGCCGGTCATGGACAGCAGCGCGGCCGCGAGGCCGAGCACGAGGGAGGTGGCGACCATGCTGCCGCGGTGGGCGCGCACCCCGCGCCGGGCGAGGAACCACATGCCGGTCATCGCCCCAGCTCCAGCATGCGCGCGTTGACGCGCTCGGCGGTCGGAGCCTCGAGGACGTCCGCGATGACCCCGTCCGCGATGAACAGCACGCGCTCGGCCGTGGCGGCCACGCGGCTGTCGTGCGTCACGAGCACGACCGTCTGCCCGAGCGAGGCCGCCGTGTCCCGTAGCAGCTCGAGCACCTGGGCGCCGCTGCGCGAGTCGAGGGCGCCGGTGGGCTCGTCGGCGAACACGACGTCGGGCCGGGTGAACAGCGCACGCGCGATCGCGACGCGCTGGGCCTGCCCTCCCGACAGGTGGCCCGGCAGCCGGTCCTCGAGCCCGGCCAGCCCGAGCGCGGCCAGCAGCTGAGCCTGCCAGCGCTGGTCCGGCGCGCGGCCGGCGAGCAGCACCGGCAGTGCGATGTTCTCGGCGACCGTCAGGTGACCGATGAGGTTGTACGACTGGAAGACGAAGCCGATCCGGTCGCGGCGGAACCGCGTCAGCGCGTCGGGGGGCAGACCCGTGAGGTCCTGCCCGCCGACCGCGACGCGCCCGCTCGTCGGGACGTCGAGGCCCGCGGCGCAGTTCAGCAGCGTGGACTTGCCCGAGCCGGACTGCCCCATGACGGCGGTCAGGGACCCGGCGGGCAGCGCGATCGAGACGCCGCGCAGCGCGTGCACGTCCGTGGCGCCGTGGTAGGTCTTGTGGACGTCGGTGAGCTGGACCGAGACGTCGGTCCTCGTGGTGGTGGTGGTCATCGTGGGCTCCTCGTCCTGCGTGATGTCGCCCTCACGCTAGGAACCGGGAGCCCACCGTCACGAGCCTCCGACGACGGCACTGCGAGGCTTGCATCCTTCGATGCAAGCGCCCGCGGACGTCAGCCGCCGAGCTCGACGATGCCGTTCTGGTACGCCCAGACGACGGCCTGCAGCCGCGACCGCACCCCGAGCTTCGGCATCGCCCGGGCCAGGTGTGACTTCACGGTCGAGACCTCGACGACGAGCGTCGCGGCGATCTCCTCGTTGGACATCCCTTGGGCGAGCAGGAGCAGGATGTCCAGCTCGCGCGGCGTGAGGAGCTCGGTCGCCCGCGCTGCGGTGACCGGCTGCGTCCGCCGCCGCGTGACCACCTCGCGGAGCACGCGCTTGGTCAGCGCGTTGGCGAGCATGCCCTGTCCGGCGGCGACCGATCGCACCGCGTCGACGAGCACCGCGGGCTCGGCGTCCTTGAGCAGGAACCCCGACGCGCCCGCCTCGAGCGCGCCGAACAGGTACTCGTCGACGTCGAACGTCGTGAGGATCAGCACGGGCACGGGGTCCTCGACGTCCGGTCCGCACAGCTCGCGCGTCGCGGTGATGCCGTCCGTGCCGGGCATGCGGATGTCCATGCACACGACGTCCGGGCGCAGCGACCGGGCGAGCTCGACGGCGGTCGCACCGTCGGCGGCCTGCCCGACGACCGTGATGTCCGGCTCGGTGTCGAGCATCGTGGAGAGCCCGGTGCGCACGAGCGCCTGGTCGTCGGCCACGACCACGCGGATCGTGGCCGTCGGGCCGGTCGCGCCGAGGTCGGACGTGAGCACGGTGCGCGCGGCGATCGGGTCGGTCACGGGGCGTCGCCCTCCGGGGTCGTCGTCAGGTCGGCGGACGGTGCGGCGAACGGCACCGTGAGGCGGACCTGCCAGCCGCCGTCGCCCGTCGGACCGTACCGGAGGCGCGCGCCGGTGACCTCGGCGCGTTCGCGCATCCCGACGAGCCCGTAGCCCGGGTCGTGCCGAGGTGGCTCCTGGTCCTGCGGCGGCGGGCCGTTGCGGACCGTCACCTCGAGGCGGTCGTCGGTCCGCGCGTCGAGGTGCACCTCGCACGGTGCCCCGGGGGCGTGCCGGCCGGCGTTCGCGAGGGACTCCTGGACGGTCCGGTAGACGACGAGCTGGGCGAGCGGCCCGAGCGCGCCCGAGGCGGCGAGCTCGTCGAGGGGGCCCTCGCGCCGCAGCGTCACGTCGAGACCCTGTCCATGCGCGGTCGCGACGAGCTCGGCGACGCCCGTGAGCGTCTCCATCCGCACGACGCCCGCCTGCTCGGCCGGTGCGTCGTCGTCGCGCAGCAGCACGACGAGGTTGCGCAGGTCCCGCAGCATGGCGGTGCTCTGCTCGCGGACCTGCGCCACCGCGACCTTCGCACCGGCCGGGTCGACGTCGATCTGGCGGCCGATCGCGCCGCTCATCACGGCGATGCCCGACAGGTGGTGCGCGGCGATGTCGTGCAGCTCGCGGGCCATCGCGGTGCGCTCGCGCTCGACGGCGACCCGCACGAGAGCGTCGTGCTCGCGGGCGCGCGCGGCCAGCGAGTCGGCCTGGGCCGCGCGGGCCTCGCGCCGCGCCCCTACGAACGTCGCGACGAGCACGGGCAGGCCGACGGTCCCCGCCGCCTGCACCAGACCGCCGGTGATCGCGATCGCGACCTCGGTCCCGATGCGCAGCTCGCTCCAGACGACTCCGGCGGCCACGAGCAGCCCGGCGGCCACGAGTGCGGGCACGGTGCGCGACTGCCTCCCGTGCAGCGCGACCTCGTAGGCGGCCACGAGGACGGCCACCAGGCACACGCCGATCCCCTCGCCGAGACCCGCCAGCGCGGGGACGCCGACCGCGACCGCGACGAGCACGCGTGCGTCCGCGTGCGGCCGCGACGCGAGCGCCACCGCCTGCAGGAGCACGACCACGACCGCCCACCACCACAGCGGCGTGCCCAGCGCGGGCATGCCCACGACTCCCGCCGGGTCCGCGGCGTGCAGCATCGCCGCCACCACGAGCAGCACCACGGCGATCGCCGCGCACGCCGCCGGGACGGCGAGACGCGCGGGGCGCGGACGGCGGTGAGCGGGGTCGGTCACGGAGTCACGATAGGGGCGCGTGCCGCCCCGGACACCTGCCGCGCGGGGCGAGACGCCGGCCGCACACGGCGAGCAACGGCCGTGCGTCAGGCCACGAACGCCGGCGGGCGGAGCCCCGCGTCGCGGAACGCGGCGTCCACCGCGTCCGCCACGGCCTCGACCGACCCGGCCTCGACGAGCGCGATCGCCGAGCCGCCGAAGCCGCCGCCGGTCATGCGCGCGCCGAGCGCGCCCGCCGCCCGGGCGGCCTCGACCGCGACGTCGAGCTCGCGGCACGAGACCTCGTAGTCGTCGCGCAACGAGGCGTGTGAGGCGTCGAGCAGGGGACCGACGTCGCGCAGGCGGCCCGCGTCGAGCAGCGCGACGAACTCCTGCACGCGCGTGATCTCCGTGAGCACGTGCCGCACCCGGTGCATCCGCACGCCACCCTCGGGGGTGCCGTCGTCGAGGGTCGCCAGCGCGCTCGCGGCCCGCGCGGGTGAGTCCGTCAGCTCCCGCAACGTGGGAACGCCGAGCAGGGCGGCTGCCTCCTCGCACGTCGCACGCCGGGCCGCGTACTGACCGTCGACGAGTGCGTGCTCGGCCCGGGTGTCGATGACGAGCAGCGCGAGGCCCTCGGACGCGGGGTCGAACGGGACGTGCCGCACCGACTGGTCGCGGCAGTCGAGGAGCAGCGCGTGGCCGGGGACGGTGCGCAGCGCCGCCGCCTGGTCCATGCCGCCCGTGGGCGCGCCTGCGATCTCGTTCTCGGCGCGCACGCAGTCCGCGGCGAGGGCGGCGCGGTCCTGGGCGAGCGCACCGACCGCGTCGAGTGCGAGCGCGACCGAGCAGGACAGCGCCGCTGACGACGACAGCCCCGAGCCGACGGGCACGCACGAGTCGACCGCGACGTCGAAGCCGGGCACGGCCAGCCCGCGCTCGCGCAGCGCCCACGCGACCCCGACGACGTACGCGGTCCAGCCCTCGACGGTGCCGGGCGCGACGCCCGCGAGCTCGACGGTCACCGCGTCCGTCGGGTCCCACGCCGAGACGAGCCGCGCGGTGTCGTCGTCCCGGCGCCGCAGCGCCGCGTACGTGCGGTGCGCGAGCGGGACGGGCAGGCACAGCCCGCCGTTGTAGTCGGTGTGCTCGCCGATGAGGTTGACCCGGCCGGGCGCGGACCACACGCCGTCGGGCGCCGTGCCGTACGACGCGGTGAACGCGTCCGTCGCGCGGTCCCGCCCGGTCGCCTCGTCCCAGGCGTGCACCCAGGTCGTCGCGCGACCCGCCGTCACGCGATCTCCTGCAGCCGACGCGCGATGCGCTCGGGCGTGGTGTCGCAGACCCACGCGGCGACCCCGGACTCGACTCCTGCGAGGTACTTGAGCTTGCCGGGCGCACGCAGCACCGAGAACAGCTGCAGCGACAGACGCCAGTCCTCGCGGCCCTGCCGCGCGGGCGCCTGGTGCCAGCCCGAGACGTACGGCAGCGGGATCGCGGTCTCGTCGTCGACGAAGTACAGGTCGAGCCGCCGCAGCAGCTCGAGGTAGGTCGTCGCGAGGTCGGCGCGCTCGTCGTCGGTCAGCGCCGGCAGGTCCGGCACGTCGCGGCGCGGCACGAGGTGCACCTCGACGGGCCAGCGCGCCGCGAACGGCACGTACGCGACCCAGTGCTCGGACTCGAGGACCACGCGCGTGCCGTGGCGCAGCTCGGCGTCCAGCACGTCGCGGCCCAGGAGCCGGCCCGTGCGCGCGCGGTGCTCCTGCGCGGTCGCGAGCATCGTCGCGGTGCGCGGCGCGAGGTACGGCAGCGCGTAGATCTGCCCGTGCGGGTGGTGCAGCGTGACGCCGATCTCCTTGCCGCGGTTCTCGAACGCGAACACCTGCTCGACGCCCTCGGTCGCGTTCAACGCCTCGGTGCGGTGCACCCACGCCTCGATGATCGTGCGCATGCGTCGCGGGCTCACGGTGCGCAGCGACGCGGTCGCGTCCGACGAGAAGCACACGACCTCGCAGCGGCCCGCGGCCGCCCGGGTCTGCCAGAGCGTCTCGTCGTCCAGGAACGTGACGTCGTCGGACGCGCCCGGCACGCGCAGGAGCGAGGGGAAGCGGTTCTCGAACACGACGACGTCGTAGTCCTCGGCCGGGATCTCGCCGTCCTGGTACGCCGCGCCCGGCTTGGCGGGGGCCAGCGGGTTGGCGTCCGCGGGCGGCAGGAACGTGCGGTTCATCCGCTGCGCGGCCATCGCGACCCACTCGCCGGTCAGCGGGTCGCGGCGCAGCTCCGGGCCGGCCGGCAGGTGGCCGTCGGCGTCGGGCGCGAAGCGGTCGGGGAGCGGGCGAGGGTCGTCGAGCCGTCGCGTCGCCGTGCCCGAGACGTAGGGCTCGGAGTCGTCGAAGTAGAGCAGCTCGCGGCCGTCCGCGAGGCGTGTGGAGGTCACGCGCACGCGCGCGCTCGTGTCGAGGCTCATGCCGGGTGCTCCTGGGTGGCGGGGCGGAGGTCTGCCGTGTTGCCGGGTGCTGCTGTGTCGTCGGGTGTCGTGGCATCGGGCGCCGTGTCGTCGGGTGAGGACGCGGCCGCGACCGTCTGCAGGCGGTCGGTGAGCAGGCGGCGGGCGGCGGCGGGAGCCTCGTCGTCCATCACGACGAGGTCCACCTCGTCGAGGTCGGCGATCTTCGCGAGCCCGACGACGCCCCACTTGGTGTGGTCGGCCAGGACGGTCGTGGCGGCGGCGCGGCCCATGAGCGCGCGGTCGGTCGCGGCCTCCGCGAGGTTGGGCGTGGTGAGGCCGGACTCGTCGAGGCCGTGCACGCCGAGGAACGCGCGGTCGACCCGCAGCAGCCCGAGCGACGCGTCCGCCACGCGTCCGACGAGCGCGTCGGACGGCGTGCGCACGCCGCCCGTCAGCACGACCTCGAGCCCGTGCGGCGCGACCGCCCGGTGCAGCGCGTCGGCGATCCGCAGGCCGTTGGTGACGACGGTGAACGGCCGCAGGCCCGCGTCCTGCGCGATGAGCTCGGCGAGCCGGTAGGTGGTCGACCCCGCGGAGAGTGCGACCGTCTGGCCGGGCTCGAGATCGGCGTGCGCGGCGTGCGCGATCGCGGCCTTCTGCGGGCCGCTGTGCTCGACCTTGACGTCGAAGCCGGGCTCGTCGGACGCGCGCGTCCCCTCGGGGGCGACCGCTCCGCCGTGCACGCGGCGCACGAGCCCGGCGCGCGCGAGCTCGGCGATGTCGCGCCGGATCGTCATGTCGGAGACGCCGAGCTCGACGACGAGGTCGGAGACGCGTGCGGCGCCGTGCTCGCGCACGGCCGCGAGGATCAGCTCTTGTCGTTGAGTCGCCAGCACTCGAACATCGTCGCACATGACCCAACAGAAACAAACAGGACTGCGGTCCCGGGGTGGTGCGCGTCGAGCGAGCGCCCGGGCGTCAGCGGCCCGCGGGGGACAGGCCGAGCGAACGGCCCGCCAGGCCGCGCCGACGCTCGCCGAGCGACCGCGCGATCTGCAGCAGGGCCGCGGCGGCGGGGGAGTCCGGGTCGCTCAGGACGACGGGCGTGCCCTCGTCGCCGCCCTCGCGCAGCGCGACGTCGAGCGGGATCTGACCCAGCAGGGGCACGTCACCGCCCGTGAGCTCGGTGAGCCGCTGCGCGACGCGCGTCCCGCCGCCCGAGCCGAACAGCTCGAGCCGGGAGCCGTCGGCCTGCTCGAGCCACGACATGTTCTCGACCACGCCGACGATCTGCTGGCGGGTCTGCACCGCGACCGAGCCGGCCCGCTCGGCGACCTCGG
>NZ_LFKW01000116.1:92151-101252 GCF_001040865.1 Cellulomonas sp. A375-1
CTGCGGCGTGGTCACGACGACGATCTGCGAGCCGGGCAGCAGCTGCGCGACCGAGATCGCGATGTCGCCGGTCCCGGGCGGCAGGTCGAGCAGGAGGACGTCCAGGTCGCCCCAGAACACGTCCGCGAGGAACTGCTGCAGCGCGCGGTGCAGCATCGGCCCGCGCCACACCACGGGCTGGCCGGGCGGCACGAACATGCCGATCGAGACGACCTTCACGTCGTGCGCCACGGGCGGCAGGAGCATGTCGTCGACCTTGGTCGGCGGACGGTCGACGCCCAGCATGCGGGGGATCGAGAAGCCGTAGATGTCCGCGTCGACGACGCCCACGCGCAGGCCGTCGGCGGCCATCGCGACCGCGAGGTTCGCCGTGATCGAGGACTTGCCGACGCCGCCCTTGCCCGACGCGATCGCGAACACCTTGGTCAGCGACGAGGCCTGCGCGAACGGGATCGTCGGCTCGGCGTCCGTCCCGCGCAGCAGCCGGCGCAGCTCGGCGCGCTGCTCGGCGCTCATGACGCCGAGCTCGACCGCCACGTCGGTGACGCCGTCGACTCCCGACGCGGCCGCCGTCACGTCGCGCGTGAGGGTGTCCTTGAGCGGGCACCCGGACGTCGTCAGGTCGAGGCCCACGACCGCGCGGCCGTCGGTGACCTGCACCGAGCGCACCATGCCGAGCTCCGTGATCGGCCGGCGGATCTCAGGGTCCATCACGGAGGCGAGCGCGGCGCGGACTGCCTCGGTCAGCGAATCGTCAGTCAGGGGCACGACGACCATGCTAGGTCGGTCCTGGCGCACCTCGTCCGGGCCGTCCGGCCCTGGTCGGGTAGGGCAGCGACCAGGCGGCCGGTGCGGCAGCGACCCAGGCCTCGTGCGGCGAGCTCAGGGGCCGTGCGGCGAGGTCAGGTGCCGCTGCGGCGGCGCTCGGGCTTGCGCTCGTTCCGGGTGCGCTGGTCGGCCTTGTCCGCCGGTGCGGTCTCGTCCGCCTCGTCCTCGTCCTGCTCGGCGACGAGGTCCTCGAGCAGGTTGCGCAGCTCGGAGCGGACGAAGTCGCGCGTCGCGACCTCGCCGAGCGCGATGCGCAGCGCGGCCATCTCCCGGGCCAGGTACTCGGTGTCCGCCAGGTTCCGCTCCGAGCGCTGCCGGTCCTGCTCGGCCTGCACGCGGTCGCGGTCGGTCTGCCGGTTGGCCGCGAGCAGGATCAGGGGCGCGGCGTACGACGCCTGCAGGGACAGCATGAGCGTGAGCGCGGTGAACCCGTTCGCGGCCTTGTCGAAGCGCAGCTCCTCCGGACCCCACGAGTTCCAGCCGAGCCAGACGACGCAGAAGATCGTCAGCCAGAAGATGAACGACGGCGTCCCCAGGAACCGCGCGATGCTCTCCGAGACGCGGCCCGCGGCGTCCTGGTCGGTCGTCGGGCGCGGCAGCAGCGAGCGTCGCGACTCGCGCGGCTGGTCCAGGCGCTCAGCCACGGCCCACCGCCGGCTTGGCCGCGACGTGCCGCGGCGCGAGCTTGCCCACGACCTTCACGCCGTGCTCCTCGTCGTCCTGCTCGCGCCAGTCGGCGGGCAGCAGGTGGTCGAGGACGTCGTCGACCGAGACCGCGCCGAGCAACCGCTTGTCGGCGTCGACGACGGGCAGCGCGAGCAGGTTGTAGGTCGCGAGCTGGCGGGTCACGGCCAGCAGCGGCGCGCCCGCCTCGACGGGCTCGATGTCGGTGTCGACGACCGACCCGATCGGCTCGTGCGGCGGCTCGCGCAGCAGGCGCTGCAGGTGCACGACGCCGATGTAGCGGCCCGTGGGCGTCTCGAGCGGGGGGCGCACGACGAACACCATCGAGGCGAGCGCGGGCGCCAGGTCCTGGCGCCGCACGTGCGCGAGCGCGGCGGCGATCGGCGTCTCCGGCCCGAGGATCACGGGCTCGGTCGTCATGAGGCCGCCCGCGGTGTTGTCCTCGTACGCGAGCAGGCGCCGGACGTCCCGCGCCTCCTCGGGCTCCATGAGCTCGAGGAGCTCGGCCGCCTGGTCCTCGGGGAGCTCACCGAGCAGGTCAGCAGCGTCGTCGGGCTCCATGGCCTCCAGGACGTCGGCGGCGCGGCCGAGCTCGAGGCCCTGCAGGATCGCGACCTGGTCGTCCTCCGGCAGCTCCTCGAGCACGTCGGCGAGCCGCTCGTTGTCGAGCGCCGTGGCGACCTCGAGGCGGCGCGTGGTGCCCAGGTCGTGCAGCACGTCGGCGAGGTCGGCGGGCTTGAGGTCCTCGTACTGGGCGAGCAGCAGCTCGGCGCCCTGCTGCCCGGCGGCGCGTGCCAGTCCCGTGACCTCGCCGATCGTGACGAGCTGGGTCTCCCCGCGGCGGCGCAGCAGACCCCGGTGGCCGGGCACGACCCGGCGCACGAACAGCTTGGACACGATCCAGTCGTTGTTCCGCTGGAGCTCGATCGCGACGTCCTCGATCGTCGCCGAGCCGGTGCCGTCGACGAGGTCGACGGTGCGGTCCAGGAGCTCGCTGACGACGAGCGTCTCGAACGCGCGCTGCTCGAAGCGCCGCATGTTGACGAGGCCGGTCGAGATGACCTGCCCCGGGTCGATCGCGGTCACGCGGGTCAGCGGCAGGAACACGCGCCTTCGCCCGGGCACCTCGACGACGAGGCCCACCGCCCGCGGCGCCCCCTTGGGGCGGACGAGCACGACGACGTCGCGCACGCGGCCGACCTGGTCACCGAGGGGATCGAACACCGTGGTGCCGGCCAGGCGTGCGACGAACACCCGGGTGCCGACGCTGCTCACGCGGTCAGCCTAGACGCCCGGGCCGCGAGCGCACGCGACGCCGCGACCTGCGGCGCGACGATCGTCGCCCGCGGTTCACCTGCTGGACGACCGCGCGCCCGGCAGCGCGGCGGCCGGTGCGCGGCAACCACGGCACGGACACGTGTCACCTAGGACTTACCGACCGGTCGGTCAGTGTGGTTGGCTCCGGTATGTCCGGTTGAGCTCGACGGAGAGGATCACCCGTGCACCACCACAGCCCTGCGCCCACCCGAGGCCGACGACGTCGTCGGACCGCGCTGGTCGCGATCACCGCCCTCACGCTCGCGGCGACGCTCTCGTCGTCGCCCGCCCTCGCAGGTCGCCCGGGACCCGGTCCTGGCCACGGCCCGACCACGCCCGACCTGGGCCGCAACGTCGTCGTCTTCGACCCGTCCATGCCCGTGGCCGACATCCAGGCGCGCGTCGACGCGATCCACGCGCAGCAGGTCGACAACGAGATGGGCACGGCCCGGTACAGCCTGCTGTTCCTGCCGGGCGAGTACGGCACGGCCACGCAGCCGCTGCAGCTCAAGGTCGGGTACTACACCGAGGTCGCAGGCCTCGGGGCCTCGCCCACCGACGTCGTCGTGCACGGCAAGGTCGAGACCTACAACCGCTGCCTGTCCGACGACCCTGCCAACCCCAACTGCCTCGCCCTGGTGAACTTCTGGCGCACGCTGTCGAACCTCACGATCGACATCGAGGCCGCGGGTCAGGACGGGTGCCGCGCCTCGGCCAACTTCTGGGCCGTGTCGCAGGCGGTCTCGCTGCGGCGCGTCAACGTGCTCGCGGCCGAGGGAGACCCCGGCTTCTCGCTCATGGACTACTGCACCGCCGGTCCGCAGTACGCGAGCGGCGGGTTCATCGCGGACTCCCGGTTCGGCGACGTCGTCAACGGCTCGCAGCAGCAGTGGCTCACGCGCAACAGCGAGGTGCGCAGCTGGTCGAACGCCGTGTGGAACCAGGTGTTCGCGGGCGTCGTGGGCGCCCCGGACGACGCGACGTTCCCCGCCCCGCCGTACACGACGCTCGAGACGACGCCGGTGAGCCGCGAGAAGCCGTTCCTGTTCGTCGACGCGCGCGGTGCGTGGAACGTCCGCGTGCCCGCGGCGGCGCAGGGCACCCGCGGCATCACCTGGGCGAACGGCATGACGCCCGGGCGGTCGCTGCCGCTGCGCGACTTCTACGTCGCCCGCCCGGGGGACCCGGTCCACCGGATCAACGCCGAGCTCGCGCGCGGCAAGCACCTGCTGCTCACGCCCGGCGTCTACGACATCGACCGCAGCGTCGTCGCCAAGCGTCCCGGCACGGTCGTGCTCGGGCTCGGGCACGCGACCCTGACCGCTGCGCGTGGCGCGGTGCCGCTCGTCGTCGAGGACGCGCCCGGCATCGTGGTCGCGGGCGTGACGATCGACGCGGGTCCGACGAAGTCGCCCGTGCTGCTGCAGGTGGGGCGCCACGCCCACGGCCCGAAGCACCATGCGAAGGGCCCCGACCGCGCCCAGGCGCGGCGCGACCCGATCACGCTCAGCGACGTGTACTTCCGCGTCGGCGGGCCGCACCGCGGCAGCACCGATGTCGCGCTGCAGATCGACGCGGACGGCGTCGTCGTCGACCACACGTGGGTGTGGCGTGCCGACCACGGCGTCGAGGGCTTCACCGAGGGCGTCAACGGCGACACCGAGCGCTGGCGCACCAACCGCGGGCGCGTCGGCGTCGTCGTGAACGGCGACGACGTCACCGCGACCGGGCTGTTCGTCGAGCACTTCCAGCAGCACAACCTCGTCTGGAACGGCGAGCGCGGCCGCGTGGTGCTGTTCCAGAACGAGCTGCCGTACGACCCGCCCACCCAGGCCGACTGGACCAAGCCGGACGGCACGCTCGGCTGGGCCGGGTACAAGGTCGGCGACCGGGTCCGCACGCATGAGGTGTGGGGCGCCGGCGTGTACGTCTTCAACCAGAACAACCCCTCGATCGTCACCGAGCGCGGGTTCGAGGTGCCGAGGCGGCCCGGTGTGCGGCTCCACCACGTCATGACGGTCAACCTGAGCGCCGGCACGATCCGGCACGTCGTCAACGACGTGGGCGCGCAGGTCGACAACAGCAACACGGGCACGCCGTCGTTCGTCACCAGCTACCCGTGACCGCCGGGACAGGGCCACGACCGCACCCACCCGTGGCCCTGTCCCACCACCCCCACCCGCCACCCAGCGGTTGCTCGGGCCCCGTGCCCGGATAGCCGGAGCATCCGCTGGGTCGGGCGGTGGGAAGGGGGTGCGCGAGCGGTGCGTGACTGGCGTGTGCCGCGGGCGCCTGGTCAATCCCCAGGTCGGCGGGGGAGGATCGCCCCATGTCGTTCACCGGCCAGTCCCGCATCCCGCGCACGCCGACCCCGCCGCAGGGCGAGACCGTCGCGCGCTACGACACGTACGTGCAGGCGCAGAAGGCCGTCGACCACCTGGCCGACAAGTCGTTCCCCGTGCAGATGGTCACCATCGTCGGGACCGACCTGCAGATGGTCGAGCGCGTCACCGGGCGGCTGTCGTACCCGCGCGCCGCGTCCGGGGGCTTCGTCTCCGGAGCATGGTTCGGCCTGTTCGTGGGTCTGCTGCTGTCGCTGTTCTCCGAGCCCGGCGGCGCGAGCCTGTTCCTGCCCGCGATCCTGATCGGCGGGGCGTTCGGCCTGCTCTTCTCGGTGCTCACCTACTCGTTCACGCGCGGGCGGCGTGACTTCACCTCGGCGAGCCAGATCGTCGCGTCGTCGTACGCGGTGCTGTGCCACGCCGAGAAGGCCCACCAGGCGCGTCAGCTCCTCGCGGAGATCGGGGGTGTCGTCTCGGGGTGGCCCGCGCGGCCGGTCCAGGACGCGCCCGTGCCGCCGGTGAGTGCGCTGCCGCCGACGACGACCACGGCTACGACGACGACGCCCACGACGACGACGCCCACGACGACCACGCCTGCGGCGACGCCGCCCGTGAGCGAGCCGCCGCCGGCAACGCCGGACGCGACCGGTGGGACCGGGACGAGCACCGGCCCCACCGCCTGAGCGTCAGCGGCCCAGCAGCCCCGCCATCCACGCCTCGACGGCGTCCGGGTCGCGGGGGAGGGCCGCGGACAGGTTCTCGTTGCCGTCGGGCGTGACCAGGACGTCGTCCTCGATCCGCACGCCGATGCCGCGGTACTCCTCGGGCACGCGCAGGTCGTCGGACTTGAAGTACAGGCCCGGTTCGATCGTGAAGACCATGCCCGGCTCGAGCACGCCGTCCAGGTAGAGCTCGGCCCGCGCCTGTGCGCAGTCGTGCACGTCGATGCCGAGGTGGTGGCTCGTGCCGTGCACCATCCAGCGCCGGTGGTGCTGGTTCTCGGGCAGCAGCGACTCCTCGGCGGTGACCGGCAGCAGCCCCCACTCGTCGAGCCGCGCGGCGATGACCTCCATGGCGGCGTCGTGGACGTCGCGGAACCGGGCGCCCGGCACGGCGACGGCGAACGCGGCGTCGGCCGCGTCGAGCACCGCCTGGTACACCCGGCGCTGGACCTCGGTGAACGTCCCGTCGATCGGCAGCGTGCGCGTGACGTCGGCGGTGTAGAGCGAGTCGACCTCGACGCCGGCGTCGAGCAGCAGGAGCTCGCCCGCGCGCACCTGGCCGTCGTTGTCGATCCAGTGCAGCGTCGTCGCGTGGTCGCCGGACGCGGCGATGGTCTCGTACCCGACTGCGTTTCCCTCCTGGCGCGCGTGCCCGACGAACGTGCCCTCGACCACGCGCTCGCCGCGGGCGTGCTGCTGCGCGGCGGGCAGCGCGCGGACGACCTTCTCGAAGCCCTCGATGGTCGTCGCGACGGCGAGCCGCATCTGCTCGACCTCGTACGCGTCCTTCACGAGCCGCAGCTCGGACAGCGCCTCGACCAGGTGCTCGTCGCGGTCCGTCTGCTCCTGCGCGCCGCGCTCGGCCTCCTGCCGGCGGATCTCGTCGATCACGGCCTCGACGCCCGCGTCGACGTCGGGCACGACGAGGACCTGCACACCACCGTCACCGACGTCCTTGGCGACCGCGTCGCGCAGCTCGTCGATGTGCGCCGTCGCGATGCCCGTGAGTGTCTCGAGGTCCTCGAGCGTCGGCCGCGCCCCGACCCAGAACTCGCCGTAGCGCGAGTCGGAGAAGAACTCGCTCGTGTCGCGGCCCGCGAGCGGACGCATGTAGAGCACGGCGTGATGGGCGCTGCCGTCGTCGCCCGCACCGTCCTCGACGGGGTGCAGCACCAGCACGGCGTCCGGCTCCTGCTCGACGCCCAGGCCGGTCAGGTGCGCGAACCCGGAGTGTGGGCGGAACCGGTAGTCCGTGTCGTTCGACCGCACCTTGAACGTCCCGGCCGGCACGACGAGCCGGCGGCCGGGGAACACGGCGGACAGTGCGCTGCGGCGGGCCGCGGTGTGGTCGGCCGCGGCGGCGCGCGTGACCTGCGACGGCGGGCGGGGCGCCCAGCCGGACGTCACGAACTCGAGGAACGCGGCCGAGCCGGGGCGCTGCGAGCGGTTCGAGCCGCGCTCCTCGATCGGCTGGTCCTCGTTCCAGGTCTCGTCGCTGCTCGGCTCGCTGCTCGTCCGGTCGCTGCTCGTCCGGTCGCTGCGCGCTGCGGTGTCGTCCGTCATGCCGTCATCTTCCCACCGCCCGCGGACGGCGCCGGATACGGTGCCCGTGTGCGCATCGACCTGCACGCCCACTCGTCGGCGTCCGACGGCACCCAGACCCCCGCCGAGCTGGTCGCCGCGGCGGCGGCCGCGGGGCTCGACGTCGTGGCGCTCACCGACCACGACACGACGGTCGGCTGGGACGCCGCCGCGCGCGCCGCGCGCGACGTGGGCATCGCCCTGGTGCGCGGCACCGAGGTCTCCGCGCGGTGGCGCGGGGTCAGCGTCCACCTGCTGTCCTACCTGCAGGACCCCACGCACGAGGCGCTCGTGCGCGAGCTCGAGCGCACGCGCGACGCGCGCCTCGGCCGGGCCCGGCGGATGGTCGAGCTGCTCGCCAGGGACGTGCCGATCACGTGGCAGGACGTCGTCGCGCAGTCGGACGACGCCGTGACGGTCGGGCGGCCGCACATCGCCGACGCGCTCGTCGCGAACGGGGTCGTGTCGACCCGCGACGCCGCGTTCGCGCGGCTGCTGCGCGCCGACGGCCCGTACCACGTGCCTCACTACGCCCCGGACGCGGCCGACGCGGTGCGCGCGATCGTCGCGGCCGGCGGGGTCCCCGTGTTCGCGCACCCGGGCGCCGACGCGCGCGGGCGCATCGTCCCCGACGAGACGTTCGACGAGCTCGCGGCGGCGGGCCTCGTCGGGCTCGAGGTCCATCACCGCGACCACTCACCCGCCCAGCGCGAGCGCCTCACCGCGCTCGCGGACCGGCTCGGGCTGCTCGTCACGGGTGGCAGCGACTATCACGGTGCAGGAAAGCTGAACGAGCTGGGGGAGAATCTCACCCGGCCGGAGACCCTGGCCGCGATCGAGGAGCGTGGCACGAGTGAAGTCGTCCGGTGAGCAGACCAGCGCGCTGAACAAGGCGGTGCGGTGATGGAGTTCGTCGACCTGAGGTTGTTCTCCTCGGTGTTCATCACGCTGTTCGTGATCATGGACCCGCCCGGGACCGTGCCGATCTTCCTCGGCCTGACGGGCGCGATGACGCGCAAGCAGCGGAACAAGGCGGCTTGGCAGGCCGTGGCCGTCGCCCTCGGCGTGATCGTCTCGTTCGCCGTGTTCGGCCAGTCGATCCTGTCGTACATGCACATCTCGCTCGCGGCGCTGCAGGCCTCGGGCGGGCTCCTGCTGCTGCTCGTCGCGATGGAGCTGCTGACCGGGAAGATGGAGGAGGCCCAGGCCTCCCCGAACAACAAGGTCAACGTCGCGCTCGTGCCGCTCGGCACGCCGCTGCTCGCCGGGCCGGGCGCGATCGTCGCGACGATGGTCTTCGTCAAGCAGACCGACGGCACGGCGGCCGACGTGCTCGCGATCGCGCTCGCGGTCGTCGCCGTGCACGTGTGCCTGTATCTGTCGATGCGGTTCGCCAACCTCATCCACCGGGTACTCAAGGACTCCGGGACCATCCTCGTGACCCGCATCGCCGGTCTGCTGCTCGCCGCGATCGCGGTCCAGCTCATCGCCGACGCGGTCACGGCGTTCATCCAGGACGCCTGAGGCTCGGACCCGAGCCACCCGCGCACGACGACGCCCCCGGGCCGCCAGGCGGCTCGGGGGCGTCGTGGGTTCGTGCGGGGTGTCAGGCCTGCTCGGGCGCCGC
>NZ_LFKW01000117.1:0-1914 GCF_001040865.1 Cellulomonas sp. A375-1
CACGCCGCTGCGTGAGCGCGACCGCTGCGTCCCGCGGATCGGTCCGGGCGGGCACCGACGTCGCCCGCGGGCCCGCGACCGGGCCGGGCGCCGCGGCGGCCGTCCCCCCGTCGGTGGTCGCGCGCCACGGTGCGACGAGCACGGTCACCGTCACCGCGGCGGCCAGCACCACGGCGCACGCACCGGCGATCATCACGCGCGCCAGGCCGGGTCGCCCGGCCGGACCGCGCCCTCTCACGGGACCGCTTTCCACGTCGCTCGCCGGGCGGAGCCCACTGGTCGCGCCGTGCCGTCCGGCTCTCGCACCACCCCGTCGCGCGCGGGCCCCGCTGTCGCCGCGGGCAGTCGCGCGCAGCGACCCCAAGTCGTGCGCCACGTCCCGCCCGGTGCCGGTCGGGTCGGGCAGCCGCACCGGCTGCGGCACGGCGACCCGGAAGCACCGGTCCACCACGCGCGCGGCGCTCGGCGCAGGCTCGTGCAGTAGGTCCTCGAGCGCCTCGCCGAGCGAGCCGTCTCCCCCGCCCGTGCCGGGCACGGCGAGCGGCTCGAGCACCGCGGCGAGCAGCGCACGGACGTCGGCGGCGGACTCGTCGGACGCCGTGGGGACGTGCCGCAGCGCGGCACCCAGCCCGGCGAGCACCGGACGCCCGTCCGCGTCGACGAGGATCGAGCGCGGACCGACGCCGCCGTGCTGGATGCCGACGGCGTGCATCGCCTCGAGCGCCTGCGCGACCGGGATCGCGAGGGTCGCGGCCTCGCCGTCGGACAGGGGTCCACGCGCGGCGCACAGCCGGACGAGGCTGAGGCCGGGCAGGTGCTCGGAGAAGACCCCGATCTCGGCGGCCGACAGCGGCACCACCTCGAGCACGCGCACCAGGTGCTCGTGCCGCACCGACCGCCACGCGCCGACGCGCGCACGCGTCGTGTCGTCGGCCGGCAGGACGTGCAGCTCGACGCGGCGCTCCGAACCGTCGAGCGCGACCGCGACCAGCGCGCCGTCGTCCCCGGGGGCCAGGGCGCGGTAGCCCGCAGCGGCGAGCGCCAGGTCGACCTCAGGGCTGACTCGCACGTCACTCGTCATGGACGCACATCGAAGCGGAGTGCGCGTCCGGGCGTCGTCGCTCGTCCACAGGCCCGCGCGCGGGCTCAGGTGAGCCGGACCACCTCGTCCTCGGCCGCCGACCGCCGGGCGGCGTCGAGCACGCGCGCGGTCGCGACCGCATCGGCCGGGTCCACCGGCGCCGGTGCGCCACCGAGCACCCACTCCGCGAGGGCCGGGTAGATGTCGTGGTGCCCCCCGCGCGGCGCGGGCACCGGCGTGCGCTCGGCGCCGCGGACGAGCCAGCCCTCGTGCACCGGCTCACCGGGACGGCGGCTCTCCTCGTACGCGTCGTCGAGCGCCTCGAACGGGGTCGGCTCGCCCTCGAAGCTCGTCACGAGGTACGCGGCCCGCGCTCCGAGCACGCGCGTCCGCGGGCCAGGCGCGCCCACGAGCCCGCCTGCCTGCAGGTGGCTCAGGACGCCGCTGTCGTGGTGCAGCGCCAGGAACACGTCGTCGACCGCGGGCGTCGTGCGCGCCGCGAGCTCGGCGTACACCTGACGCACGGGACCGAACAGCTGCACCGCGGAGTCGACGAGGTGCGCACCGAGGTCGAGCAGCAGGCCGCCGGCGTCCTCGTCGTTCTCCTTCCACCGGTCCTGCGGCTGCGGGCGGAACCTCTCCCAGCGCCGCTCGAACCGGTGCACGGGCCCGAGCTCGTCGCGTCCCAGCAGGTCCAGCAGCGCGAGCTGCTCGGGGTCCCAGCGACGGTTCTGGAAGACCGTGAGCCGTCCGTCGGCGCGCGCAGCCAGGGCGGCGGCGTCCTGCGCCGTCGTCGCGAGCGGCTTGTCGACCAGCACGTGAGCACCCGCCGC
>NZ_LFKW01000117.1:1973-7951 GCF_001040865.1 Cellulomonas sp. A375-1
GGGCTCGCGACGACGACGAGGTCCACGCCGTGCAGGTCGGACAGCAGGGCGTCGACGTCGGGGACGACGCGCGCGTCGGGCCAGTCGGCGGCCACCTGGTCGGATCGGCTGCCGGTCACGACCGCCACCACCTGCTGCCCCGCGGCCCGGACCAGACGCGCGTGGATCCCCCGGCCCGCGCCCCCGTAGCCGATCAGCGCGACTCGTAGCGTGCTCATGCGCCTCACCCTAGGACCGCCGACAGCGCCTAGGCTGACCGGCATGCTGTTCGAGGAGCTCGAGCTCGGGACCCGGCTGCTCCCCTACGTCCCGACGTGGGATCGGCAACGCGAGGTGCACGCCGCCGTCGTCGCGGGCGGGCAGGACACCGTGCTGCTCTGCGAGCACGAGGACGTCTACACCGCCGGGCGCCGCACCGCGGCGTGGGACCGCCCCGTCGACGGCACACCCGTGGTCGACGTCGATCGCGGGGGCCGGATCACGTGGCACGGGCCGGGTCAGCTCGTCGGCTACCCGATCGTGCGGCTGCGCGAGCCCGTGGACGTCGTGCGCTACGTGCGCGCGCTCGAGCAGGCGCTCATCGACACGTGCACCGACCTGGGGCTCACCGCGACGCGCGTCGAGGGACGCAGCGGCGTGTGGTTCGAGGCGCGGCCCGGCGGCCTGCAGCGCAAGGTCGCTCAGATCGGTGTCCGCGTGTCCCGTGGCGTGACGATGCACGGGTTCGCGCTGAACTGCGAGCCCGACCTGCACGCGTTCGACCGCATCGTGCCGTGCGGCATCCCGGACGCGGACGTGACGTCGCTGAGCGTCGAGCTCGGCCGCCGCGTCCCGATCGCCGAGGTGGTGCCGCTCGTGCGTGAGCACCTCGCGCACGAGCTCGCGCCGCTGCTCGCCACGCAGCCTGCCGACGCGCGCTGACGCGCACCGACCTCCCGCACCGACCCGTCCGCGTCAGGCCGCGGTCGTCAGCTCCTCCGCGACGCCCATCGCCCACGCCCGGACGGCGTCGAGGTCGCGGTAGTCGCCGTCCTGCGCCCGCACCAGGGCGACGAGCGCGCGCTCGGACATCGACAGCGACGCCTTGTCGAGAGCGCCGATGAAGCACTTCGCCTCACGCGCCCCCGTGGCCGTGACCATGGCCTCGACGTCGTCGGGCACGCTCGTCGTCGGGTGGCTGCCGACCGGGCCCGACCAGAACAGCCACACGGGACGCAGCCTCAGGTGGGCACCCTGGCGCACGACGAGGTCGCGCAGGGACGCAGCCAGCCGGCCGACGTACACCGCGGAGCCGAGGACGACGGCGTCGTACGGCATCACGCGCTCGACGTCGTCCGGCGCGGTCACGTCGACGGTGTGCCCGGCCTCCCGCAGGACCGCGGCGACGACTTCGCCCATCTCGGCGGTCGCCCCGTGGCGGGACGCAACGCTCACCAGCACTCGCATGGTCGTCTCCTCCCAGAAGGCACCGTTGCCTGCGTCCAGCCTGACCGCTGACCAGCCCCGCGGCGCGGGACCCAGGTCCCGTGACTGTGACGCCCGCCTCGTGCGCGCGCGGGTGCACCCGTGCGCGCTGCGGCTAGTGTGGCCACGTGACGATCGCACCCGAGGGGCGCCGGATGCTGCGCGTGGAGGCACGCAACGCCCAGACGCCCATCGAGAGAAAGCCCGAGTGGATCCGCACGCGCGCCACCATGGGCCCGGAGTACTCCGAGCTCAAGGGCCTGGTGAAGCGTGAGGGCCTGCACACCGTGTGCGAGGAAGCCGGCTGCCCCAACATCTTCGAGTGCTGGGAGGACCGCGAGGCGACGTTCCTCATCGGCGGTGACCAGTGCACGCGGCGGTGCGACTTCTGCCAGATCGACACGGGCAAGCCCGCGGACTTCGACGCCGACGAGCCGCGCCGCGTCGCGGAGTCCGTGCAGGCGATGGGCCTGAAGTACTCCACGGTCACCGGCGTCGCGCGCGACGACCTGCCGGACGGCGGGGCGTGGCTGTACGCCGAGACGGTCCGCCAGATCCACGCGCTCAACGCGGGCACGGGTGTCGAGCTGCTGATCCCGGACTTCAACGCGATCCCCGAGCTGCTCGACGAGGTCAACGCGTCGCGGCCCGAGGTGCTCGCGCACAACCTCGAGACCGTGCCCCGCATCTTCAAGCAGATCCGGCCCGGTTTCCGGTACGACCGGTCGCTGTCCGTCATCACCCGGGCGCGTGAGGCCGGTCTGGTCACCAAGTCCAACCTCATCCTCGGGATGGGCGAGACGTACGACGAGGTCGTCGAGGCGCTCGGTGCGCTGCACGACGCGGGCTGCGACCTGATCACGATCACGCAGTACCTGCGCCCGTCGGTGCGGCACCACCCCGTGGACCGGTGGGTGCGGCCCGAGGAGTTCGTCGAGCTGTCGACCGTCGCCGAGGAGCTCGGGTTCCTGGGCGTCATGTCCGGCCCGCTGGTGCGCTCGTCGTACCGGGCCGGTCGCCTGTGGGGCCAGGCCATGCGCCGCCGCGGCCTGCCGATCCCCGACGCGCTCGCGCACCTGGGTGAGCCGACCACCGCACGCCAGGAGGCGTCGAGCCTGCTCGCCCGCTGAGCCGGGCCCGTCCCAGCGCCTCCGACGACTGGTGCGTGCACGCTCCTCGGACGCGCGCGAGGTGACCCCCGACGCTCGGTAGACTCGGCCGCATGGCCCGTGACAAGTCCGCCTCCCCCGCCGCGCCCAAGACCAAGAAGGTGCGCTGGTACCACCAGGTGTGGGAAGCGTTCAAGATGACGCGGGAGACCGACCCCGCGATCACCTGGATCCTGCTGGCGACGTTCGTCGGCATCCTGGGCATCGGCATCATCGTCGGCCTCGTCCTGGACGCGGTCGTCTACTTCATCCTGCTGTCGCTGCCGTTCGCGCTGCTCGCCGCCATGATCCTCCTGACGCGGCGCGCGGAGGCCGCCGCGTACTCCCGGATCGAGGGCCAGCCCGGCGCCGCACTGGCCGCGCTGCGCACCATCCGCCGCGGCTGGACGTTCGTCGAGGAGCCCGTCGCGATCGAGGCCCGCTCGCAGGACATGGTCTTCCGGGGCGTCGGCCGGCCGGGCATCGTGCTCGTCGGCGAGGGCGGCGGCAACGTGGCTCGCCTCCTGGAGTCGGAGCGCAGGCGAACGACTCGCGTGCTCCCGACCGTGCCCGTCACCGTCCTGCAGACCGGGCGCGGCGAGGGCCAGGTGCCGTTGCCGAAGCTCCCGTCCACGGTGCGCCGGCTCAAGCCGAAGCTCACCAAGCAGGAGGTCGCGGAGGTCACCAAGCGCCTGCAGGCGCTCGGCGGCGCGCGGCTTCCCGTGCCGAAGGGCGTCGACCCGATGCGTGCTCGCCCCGACCGCAAGGGCATGCGCGGCCGCTGAGCCGGCCCGCTGGTCTCGACGCCGCCGACCGGCGTGCGAGCCACCGGCGGACGTGGGTCAGCGGCGGACGATCGCCGTCCCAGCGGCGCGGTCGTGCAGGCCGCGGCCGTCGGAGTCCCACACGACCGCGGGGATGACCAGGCACAGCAGGAACGTGCGCAGCGCGGCGCGGCCGAACCCAGGCGCGCGACCGTCGTCGGGCAGCGGCCCGTCCGGGGTCACGCCGGCGCGGCGCACGCGGATGCCCAGCACCCGGTGCCCGACCGTGAACCCGAGCGTGCCGACGAGCACGAGGTTCTCGACCGCAAAGATGGCGAGCGTGACCATGCCGTCTGCGCGCTGCCAGAAGGGGCCGGTCGCGTCACCGGCGAAGAAGGCGGAGGCGAGCAGGAGGCACAGCGTCCAGTCGAGGACGAGTGCGACCGCCCGGCGCCCGATCGTCGCCGCCGATCCGCTCCCCTGCGCCGGCAGACCCAGGGCGGTACCCCGGCCACCGTCGCCGGACGGCCCGCCCTCGAGCCACGACCCCACGTTCTGCCTCGTCGTCACCTGCTCAGCCTAAGCGGGGCCAGTCGCCCGCCCGAACCGCCTGCAGGGGCCACGCGTTCGCATGATCGTTACACCCGCGTGCTGCGCGTAACCTCACGGAAACACTTGCCTCACATCAGAGAAACGGCCCACGCCTAGCGTCTGGCTAGCCCGATGCGGGCACCATCGACCGAGGAGCAGCGGATGTTCAGCAAGCCAGAGGAAGTCCTGGCGTTCATCAAGAGCGAGGACGTCAAGTTCGTCGACGTGCGATTCTGTGACCTGCCGGGCGTGATGCAGCACTTCAACGTCCCGGCCCAGTCGCTGGACGCCGACTTCTTCACGGACGGCCAGATGTTCGACGGCTCGTCGATCCGCGGCTTCCAGGCGATCCACGAGTCCGACATGAAGCTGGTGCCGGACGTCACGACCGCCTACGTCGACCCGTTCCGCGCGGAGAAGACGCTCAACATCAACTTCCACATCGTCGACCCGTACACCGACGAGCCCTACAGCCGCGACCCGCGTCAGGTCGCCGCGAAGGCCGAGGCGTACCTGAAGTCGACCGGCATCGCGGACACCGCGTTCTTCGCGCCCGAGGCCGAGTTCTACATCTTCGACGACATCCGCTTCGAGACGAAGCAGAACGCGTCGTACTACTACATCGACTCCATCGAGGCCGCCTGGAACACGGGCCGCGTCGAGGAGGGTGGCAACCTCGGCCACAAGACGCCCTACAAGGGCGGCTACTTCCCCGTCCCGCCGGTCGACCACTTCGCCGACCTGCGCGACCAGATCTCGCTGCAGCTGGACGCGCTCGGCCTCGGTGTCGAGCGCGCGCACCACGAGGTCGGCACCGCCGGCCAGGCGGAGATCAACTACCGCTTCGACGAGCTCGCCAAGTCGGCCGACAAGGTGCAGCTCTTCAAGTACGTCGTGAAGAACGTCGCGCACGCCGCGGGCAAGACCGCGACGTTCATGCCGAAGCCCCTGTTCGGCGACAACGGCTCGGGCATGCACGTGCACCAGTCGCTGTGGAAGAACGGCGAGCCGCTGTTCTTCGACGAGAAGGGCTACGGCGGCCTGTCCGACCTCGCCCGCTGGTACATCGGTGGCCTGCTCAAGCACGCGCCCGCGCTGCTGGCGTTCACGAACCCGACGGTGAACTCCTACCACCGCCTGGTCCCGGGCTTCGAGGCGCCGGTCAACCTGGTCTACTCGGCCCGCAACCGCTCCGCGTGCATCCGCATCCCGGTCACCGGTTCGAACCCGAAGGCCAAGCGCATCGAGTTCCGCGTGCCGGACCCGTCGTCGAACCCCTACCTGGCGTTCGCGGCCATGCTCATGGCCGGCATCGACGGCATCCAGAACCGCATCGAGCCGCCCGAGCCGGTCGACAAGGACCTGTACGAGCTGCCCCCCGAGGAGCACGCCCTGATCCAGCAGGTCCCGGGCTCGCTCTCCGAGGTGCTCGACAACCTCGAGGCCGACCACGACTGGCTGACCGCCGGCAACGTGTTCACGCCGGACCTCATCCAGACCTGGATCGACTACAAGCGCTCCGCCGAGGTGGACCCGATTCGTCTGCGGCCGCACCCGCACGAGTTCGAGCTCTACTACGACGTGTGATCGTCCCGGCCCCCGGCTGCTCCCGGGGGCCGGTGACCTGCAGTGACGAGACCCCCGTCGCCCTCGTGGCGGCGGGGGTCTCGTGTGTCGGCGGGGGCTCGTCGTCGCCGGGTGCTGTCGGCGAGCGTCGTGAGCGAGGCTGACGTCCTCAGACCGTGAAGCGGCCGATGTCGCTGCGCAGCGTCTCCGCCATGCGTGCGAGGCCGCCCTCGTCGTGGCCCGCCGCGGTCGCGACGCCCTCGGCCTCCTCGTCGATGAGCGAGATGACCGACGCGATGCGCTCCATGGCGACGACGACGTCGCGCGCCGCCTCCTGCGCCGCGGCGACCTGCGCGGCGATCTCCGACGACGACTGCGCCACGTCGTCGGACAACGACTTCACCTCCCCGGCGACCACCGAGAACGCCCGCCCGGCGGCTCCCGC
>NZ_LFKW01000012.1:0-41144 GCF_001040865.1 Cellulomonas sp. A375-1
CCGACGGGCAGCCGTCGCGGCGACCAGCGTGAGCACCGACTCGGCGTCCAGGCCCGCCTGGTGGTGCGCACCGCGCACCGCGAGCGGCACGACGCGCTGCCGGCTCTTGGCCGCCTCGACCGCCTCGCGCGCGAGGACGAACGCCGGCCCGGACGCCGCACGCGCGTTCGGGGGCAGCGGCTCGTCGACCCGCCCGGCGCCGACCCCGACGCTCCACCCCCCGTGCCGCAGCACCCACGACACGACCTCGACGACCAGCCCGGCGTCCTCGAGCACCGCCTGCACCTCGTCCCCCACGGTGCGCTCGAAGCCCCGCACGCAGCCGGACGGCCGCGCGACGGTCGAGTCGGCGACGATCCCCGGCCAGCGCTCCTCGAGGGCGCGCAGAAGGTCGGGCACACGGTCGCCGTCGCGGCGGCTCCCCCGCTGGTCGATCGTCACGGCGAACATGGCACCAGGATAGAACCTTGTCAGACTCCCAACAAGCGCAATGACTTGTGCGGGCCCGGCGACTCAGGTGAGCGCGGCCAGCGCCAGACGGTAGGAGTCGAGCGCGAACCCGGCGATCGTGCCCGTCGCAACCGGTCCGATCACCGAGTGGTGCCGGAACGTCTCTCGCGCGTACGGGTTGGTCAGGTGCACCTCGATCAGCCGCAGGTGCGCGCCGGTGACCTGGGCCGCAGCGTCACGCAGCGCGTAGGAGTAGTGCGTGAACGCCGCGGGGTTGAGCACCACGTCGCAGCGCGACTCGACCGCCTCGTGCAGCCAGCCGATGAGCACGGCCTCGTCGTCGGTCTGCCGGACGTCCGCCTCGAGCCCTCGCTCAGCCGCCCACGCCTGCACGGCCGCTGTCAGGTCGGCCAGCGTCGCGGAGCCGTAGACCTCGGGTTCGCGGGTGCCCAACCGGGACAGGTTCGGGCCGTTGAGCACCAGCACTCGTGTCATGGGCGTCAGCGTAGTCAGGCCCGCCGCACGTCACCGTCACGCTTCCACCGACACGCGCTGCGTGCCCGAGTCCCGGCGCACGCGCACGTGGTCACAACGAGATCGCGGTCGACGACGTCGCACCCTCGGCGATCTCCGCGTACGCCGCGGCCAGCAGGGTCGGGTCCGGGCCCTCGAGCCGCACGGGCTTCCCGATCCCCTCGAGCACCACGAACCGCAGCAGGTCCCCGCGCGTCTTCTTGTCCCGGCGCATCGCAGCCAGCAGTCGCTCCCAGCGGTCGCCGCGGTAGGTCGTCGGCAGGCCGAGCGAGGTGAGCACCGCGCGGTGCCGCGCGACCACGTCGTCGGGCAACCGGCCGGCGAGCCGCGCGAGCTCGGCCACGTAGACCATCCCCACGGACACGGCCGCGCCGTGCCGCCACTGGTACCGCTCGACGTGCTCGATGGCGTGGCCGAACGTGTGGCCGTAGTTGAGGATCTCGCGCAGGCCGGCCTCCTTGAGGTCCTCGCCGACAACCTCGGCCTTGACCACGACCGCCCGCTCGACGAGCTCGAGCAGCACCTCCGATCGCGCAGCGGCCACCGGGTCCTTCAGGAGGTCCACGTGACCCTCCACGAGCTCGAGGATCCGCGGGTCGGCGATGAAGCCCGCCTTGACGATCTCAGCGAGCCCTGCCACGAAGTCGAACGGCTGCATCGACTCGAGCGCCGCGAGGTCGCACAGCACGGCGGCGGGCGGGTGGAACGCGCCGACGAGGTTCTTGCCCTCGGCCGTGTTGATGCCCGTCTTGCCTCCGACGGCCGCATCCACCATCGCGAGCACCGTCGTCGGGACCTGCACCACCTGGATGCCGCGCAACCACGTCGCGGCCACGAACCCGCCCAGGTCGGTCGTGGCACCGCCACCGACCGCGACGATCGCGTCGGACCGCGTGAAGTCCGCCTGGCCGAGCACGCCCCACAGGAACGCGGCGACCTGCGCGGTCTTCGCCTCCTCGGCGTCGGGCACCTCCGCGCCGAACGTCTCGTACCCGTGCGCGCGCAGGTCCTCGATCACCGCGTCCGCGGTGGTCGCCAGCGCCGCCGGGTGCACGACGAGCACGCGCCGCACGGACTCCCCGAGCGTCGCCGGGAGCTCGGCCAGCAGGTTCCGGCCGATCACCACGTCGTACGGGCGCTCGCCCGTCACCGTGACACGTCGCACGTCGCTCACTCGTCCCCCTCGTTCGTCGTCGGCACCCGCGCTGCCGCCGGGTCGTTCGTGGCACGCGCGACCCGCAGCGCGGCCAGCTCCCCCTCGATGGCCTCGGCCACGTCAGCCGGCCGCAGACCGTCCGTCAGCACCCGCATCGTCGCGACCCGTTCGTAGACGGGCCGGCGGGCCTCCATGAGCGCCTGCCACTGCGCGCGCGGGTTGCCCAGCAGCAGCGGCCGCGACTGGTTGAACCCCACGCGCGGAGCGGCGTGCGTGAGCGTCACGTCCAGGAAGACGACGACGCCGCCCCCGTGCTCGTAGTCGGCCAGGACCCGCTGCGTGCGCTCGTCCAGCACGGCGCCGCCGCCGAGCGCGAGCACGCCGTCGTGCTCGGCGACCGCCGCGGCGACGGCCGCGCGCTCGAGCTCGCGGAACGCCGGCTCGCCGTCGTCGAAGAAGATCTCGGGGATCGTCTTGCCGACGGTCGTCTCGACGTCGCTGTCCGTGTCCCGCAGGGCCAGGTGCCACCGCTCGGCGAGCGCCGCACCGACCGTCGACTTGCCCGATCCGGGTGGCCCGACGAGGACGATGCGGGGTCCGGGACCCTCGGTGTTCGGCACGTCCGCGAGGTTAGCCCAGCCCGCCGCGCACCTCGGTGCACGTCCCGGCTGCTGATCCACCACCCGACGCTGTGCCAGACGAGTGAATCGTCCGGCTTCTGCGCACTCGCGCTCACCTGGGGCTCCTGACGTGCCGATGAGCCGACGATCCGTGTGACAAGCGTGCCTGGAGGCATTGTGATCCTGCGCAGAACGGCCGCTGCCCTGGTGGCAGCCGCACTCGTCGCGGTCGGAGGCGCAGCGACGTTCGTCGCGCCCGCCACCGCGGCCACCATCTCCGTCCTGCTGCCGGCGCCGCAGAACCTCGGCACCCGCGTCGTCAACGGCGACACGCAGTTCACGTGGGACGGTGTCGACGGCGCCACGACGTACGTGATCGAGGTCGCCACGGACGACCAGTTCGCGACGTCGAACGTCATCGCCACGCGCACGACGACCGCGCTGAGCTGGATCCCGGAGCGCACGCTCGGCTCGACCGAGGCGCGCGGCCTCTACTGGCGCGTGGCCGCACAGGCCACCACGAGCGTCTCCACGCGCGGCGACTTCTCCGCGCCCGCGTTCGTGGACGTCGACGCCGCCCGCACGCCGACCCTCGTCGCGCCCGCGCAGGACGCGGTGTTCGACTACCCGGACCCCGTGTCGTTCCGCTGGAGCCCGGTCGAGGGAGCGGTCTCGTACACGCTGACGTACTCCTCCAGCCCTGAGTGGGCCTCGGGCGTCACGACCGTCGTCCCCAACCTCACCGGCACGCACCACACGCCGACCGCTCCGCTCGAGCGCACCTCCAGCGGCGCCCCCGTGCAGCTGTACTGGAAGGTGCAGGCGGTCTTCGCCAACCCGCTCTCGGCGACGGCGACGACCAACCCCGTGACCGGTCCCGCGCAGACCGAGGCGGGCCGGTTCACCGTCCGCTGGACCGCGGCGAGCTCGGCTCCGACGCTCCTGTCCCCGATCGGCACGTCGACGATCCAGAGCGACCTCACCTTCCGCTGGACGCCCGTGGCCGGCGCCGCGCGGTACTCGATCGCCATCGGCCAGTCGGTCGACGGCGCGACCGGCGTGGTCACGACCGTGAAGATCACCGGCGACTCCACGAGCACGACGTACGTCCCGCTCACGCAGCTCGTCGACGGCAACTACTTCTGGCAGGTCACGGCGTACGACCCGGCCGGCGCGCCCGGCCAGCCCTCGACCGCGGTCGAGTTCCGCAAGGCGTGGGGCGGCCAGGACGCCGCGACGACGAGCGCGGCGGGCTTCACCAAGACGTACCCCGTCCCGACGTTCGGCTCGACCGACGTCGCGAACCCGACGCCCGTCGCGCTCGACCAGGTCCACCTCACGTGGAACCCCGTCCCCCGCGCGACGCTGTACGAGGTCGAGGCCCTCCCGATCCTGAGCAGCCCCGAGGACAACCGCAAGGCCCTGACCTGCCGCACCGCGTCGACCTCCGTCTCGATCGTCGGGAAGATCGTCGAGGGGACCAACGACGGCCAGGCGCTCGACGGCGACCGCGAGTGCCTGTGGAACTCGGCGAAGTCGCAGCGCATGGACGCCGGGGGCCTCTACGAGTGGCGCGTGCGCGCGATCGACTACTCGGGGAACGCATCGACGACCCTCCAGGCGACGACCCCCGCCGGCTCGCAGGAGTCCCTGTGGTCGGACGTCGACAACGGCGACACGAGCCGCAAGCGGTACTTCACGGTCTCCGCGGCGCGCGAGGGCACGGGGCCCACGACCGTGGTCGACGAGGCGTCGTGGGCCACCCAGTCGACGACGTCGATCGGCAAGCCCGCGCCGCTCATGCGGTGGTCCCCCGTCACCGGGGCGAACGCGTACGAGGTCAAGGTCTTCCACGACTACGACTGCAGCGTCCACGTGACGACCCAGTACACGATGCAGACGCACCTGCAGATCAACGGCGTGTTCGACGACGAGACGTCGGGCGAGTACTGCTGGCAGGTCCGCGGCATCGTGATGAACGACGCCTTCACGGAGTTCACGATCCCGGTCGGCTCGACGTTCACCACGGGGAGCTTCTGGCAGAAGAGCAGCACGCCGATCGACTTCGCGGGCGTCACCCCGGTGACGACCGCCGCCGACGGCTCCGTCGTCTTCTCCTGGCGCCCGCAGTCGCTGTCCGCACCGAACGACGGCGGCAGCCGCGGCTACGCGGTGACGATCCTCAACTCGTCGAACACGTCGCTGGGCATGCTCAAGGTCGAGTACCCGTGGTACGTCGCCAAGACGCTCGACGCCGCGCAGAAGCCGCTCGCGCCCGGGAGCTACTCGTTCAAGGTCGCGGCGCTCGACGCGCTCGGCAACCCCGGCAACTTCACGTCGAGCGTGCCGTTCACCGTGGCCGGGCCTGCTCCCGCGGCGCTCACCACGACCGTCGACGGGACGTCCGCCACCCTGGCCTGGACGGGCACCACCGCGGCCGCCAAGTACGGCGTCAAGGTCCGCGCGGTCGGCTCGTCCTGGCCGAGCGCGATCACGCAGGTCACGCAGACCGCGACCACCGTGCGCGACCTCGACGACGGCACGTACGAGTGGCTGGTCTTCTCGTACGACCACAGCGGCTACCAGTCGCTCGAGGCCACGTCGGGCACCTTCACGATCGCAGCGCCCGTCCCGGCGCGCGTCACGGTCGACGGCGCCGTGCTCACGACGGGGAACCGCGTGCTCGACTGGGAACCGGTCGCGGGTGCCTCGCGCTACCTGGTGCAGTACGCGAACGCCGCCGGCTCGCTCGACAGCGCGACGGCCGCGGAGACCCTGGCCACCTCGTACACCATCCCGACGACGCTCGCGTACGGCACGACCTACTACTGGCAGGTCACCGCCGTGCCGGAGAAGGTCAGCACGTCGACGACCCGAGTCAAGCTCGGCCGGTCGAGCGTCGGGACCTTCAGCGTCGTCAACCCGCCGGCGGGCGTCGCGATCTCGAAGCTCACGATCACCGGCACGTCGGCGACGGTGCAGTGGGTCACGCCCGCGGGCGCCAACCGCGGCTCGTCCGAGGCACCCGCCTACCGCCTCGCGTACCGCGCCTCGAACGGCACCGGCGCCACGACCGAGTGGGAGGTGCTCGACATCGACCCGGGCGTCGAGTCGCGCACCCTCACCGGCCTCGCGGTCGCCACGACCTACGAGTTCCAGCTCCAGGCGTACAACGCCCAGGGCGCGAGCGCGTGGTCGGGCATCAAGTCGGCGGCCACCCCCGGTGCGCCGAAGGCGGGCGTCACCAACCTCGCCGCGACGGCGACCACGAGCACGCTCAAGGTCTCGTGGACGGCACCGAGCTCGACCAACAACGGCGGCTCGCCGATCACGGGCTACGCGGTGCAGTACCGCAAGGGCACCGGCAGCTGGGTCACCGTCACGGCCGCCCGGACGTCGACCTCCGCGTCGGTCACGCTGACCGGCCTGTCGGCCAAGGCGAGCTACACGATCAGCGTCGCGCCGCTCAACGTGATCGGTGCCGGCCCCGCCGCGACGCTCAGCGCCGCGACGCTCGGGCTGCCCACCGCACCCCGCTACGTCAAGGCGGTCCGCGGCGACCGGTCCGCGGCGATCTCCTGGACCGCACCCTCGTCCAACGGGGGCTCGGCCGTCACCGGGTACGTCGTCGAGCGACGCGCCCAGGACCCGAAGACGCTCAAGTGGAGCGCGTGGACCTCGGTGCGCACGACCAGCGCCACGACCCTCACCACGAGCCTGTCCAGCTTGACCAACGGCACGACGTACCAGGTGCGGGTCGCCGCGCGGTCGCAGCTCGGCACGGGCACGTACTCGAGCGGGGTGTCCGTCAAGCCTGCCGGCAAGCCGTACGCGCCGACAGGCGTCAAGGCGGCCGCGACGGCCTCCAGGACGATCAAGGTCACGTGGACCAAGTCGCTCACCAACGGCTCGACGATCTCCGGGTACGCCGTCCAGTACTCGACCAACGGCTCGACGTGGAAGACGCTCAAGACGACGACGGCGAGCGCGACGAGCTACAGCTGGACGTCGGCGACGAAGGGCAAGCGGTACTGGTTCCGCGTCGTGGCGCGCAGCAACATCGGCAGCAGCGCGGCGAGCTCGGCGGTCTCGGTCGTCGCCCGCTGATCGCACCGACGACGAAGGTCCGGCACCCCGAGCGGGGTGACCGGACCTTCGTCGTCGAGGGGTGCTCAGCGGCCCGGGGACCGCGTGCACTGCCGCGGCGCGAGCGAGCCGCGGATCAGCGGAGCAGCTCGGGGATCGCTGCGACGTACGCGGTGAGGTTGCGGCGCACCTCCGCGACGGAGTCGCCCCCGGTCTTCTCGAGCAGTGCGTCCGCGAGCACGAGGGCGACCATCGCCTCGGCGACCACCGCGGCGGGCGGCACGGCGCACACGTCGGAGCGCTGGTGCTGGGCCTTGGCCGGCTCACCCGTGCTCGTGTCGATCGTCGCGAGCGCACGAGGCACCGTCGAGATCGGCTTCATGGCGGCGCGCACGCGGACGATCTCGCCGTTGGTCATGCCACCCTCGAGCCCGCCGGCGCGGTTGGAGCGCCGCTGGACGCGCCCGTCGACGCGGTCGATCTCGTCGTGCGCGGCCGAGCCCCGACGCGTGGCCGTGCGGAAGCCGTCGCCGACCTCGACGCCCTTGATCGCCTGGATGCCCATGAGCGCGCTCGCGAGGCGAGCGTCGAGGCGCCGGTCGGCGTGGACGTACGAACCGAGCCCGGAGGGCACGCCGTAGGCCAGCACCTCGACCACTCCCCCGAGCGTGTCGCCGTCCTTGTGGCACTCGTCGATCTCGGCGACCATCGCGGCCGACGTCGCGGCGTGCAGGCAGCGCACCGGGTCCGCGTCGAGTGCCGCCACGTCGTCCGGGGTCGGCAGGTCGGCGTCGTCCGGCACGGCGACCGGACCGATGCCGACGACGTGCGAGACGAGCCGGATGCCCGCGGCCTGCTCGAGCAGCTTCGCCGCCACGGTGCCGAGTGCGACGCGGGTGGCCGTCTCACGCGCCGAGGCGCGCTCGAGCACGGGCCGCGCGTCGTCGAACGCGTACTTGCGCATGCCGACGAGGTCGGCGTGGCCCGGTCGCGGGCGCGTGAGCGGCGCGTTGCGCGCGCGCTCGAGCACGCTCGGGTCCTCGACCGGGTCGGCGGACATGACCTCGACCCACTTGGGCCACTCGGTGTTGCCGATCTCGATCGCGAGCGGTCCGCCCTGGCTGACGCCGTGGCGCAGCCCGCCCAGGATCCGCACCTCGTCCTGCTCGAACTTCATGCGTGCGCCGCGCCCGTACCCGAGCCGGCGCCGCGCGAGCGCTTCCTGGATGTCCGCCGTCACGACCTCGACGCCGGCCGGAAGCCCCTCGAGGACCCCGACCAGCGCCTGACCGTGCGACTCACCAGCCGTCAACCACCGCAGCATGCCGTGATCCTTTCATGCGGCAACGGGCGCCCACGGTGTCGGTCCACACCGCGGGCGCCCGCTGTCGTCGTGCGAGAAGTGCTGTGACCCGGTCAGTCGCCCTGGACGGGGAGCAGCGGGTTCTTGCCGGGCTTGGACGGGAGCTCGATCGGGCCGGCCGGGGGCTCGCTCGTCTCCGGGGTCAGCTTGTTCGGCAGCACGTAGATGTACCCCGTGATGACGAGCTCCTGGTCGCCGCTCGCCGTCGCCGGCTTCCCTGCGGTGCCCTCGGACTCCTTCTGCGAGGTGCCCGTGAGCGCCGAGACCAGGAAGACCCGGGGCGTCGTGCGGTACACGTCGTCGAGGAAGGCCATGGTGCTGTCGTACGTGCCCAGGACCGTCACGGAGACCGGGATCGCCGTGAGCCCCTCGGGGATCTTCGGGCCCTTCTTCTTCTCCTTGTCCGCAGCGCTCGAGTCGGAGGTCTCCTCGTCCGTCGCGGCGTCCTCGGAGTCCGCGGACTCCGAGGGGGTCGGCGTGGGCTCCTCGACCTCCGCGAGGACGAACTCCTCCGGCGTCCCGGCGGTCGCGGCCGTGATCGTCACCCCGCGGGCGACCGCGATCGCGTCGAGACCGTCCAGGTACGTCTCGAGCTGCGCCTGCGGCGGGATCTGCGTCTCGGCCGCGGCCAGGTCCGCCTTGTAGGTGTCGAGCTTGCCGAAGTCGGACTTGAGCTTGGCGAGCTTGAGGTTGAGGACATCGTTGAACGCGCGCGTGTCCTCGGCCTCCGCCCGGCGCTCCGAGGCCGCCGTCAGGTTCGGCGAGACGGCGAAGAACCACGAGCCGGCGGCCAGCACGGCGGCGGCGAACGCGGTGCCGCCGATCCAGGCGCGCTTCGCGTTGGAAGCCATGTCAGTTCTCCGTCTTCGTGTCGTCGGCCGCCTTGTCCGTGGCCGCGTCGCCCGTGGGGACTGGGCCGAAGCGGTGCGTCAGCGCCAGGTCGGAGACCTGCACCGTGGACGAGAACGCGTAGTAGTCGCCGCTCTCCTCGTCGCCGGTCACCGCCGTCGAGTCCAGCCACGCGTCCTGGAAGCCCGGGACGGAGTTGAGCGCCTTGAGCCATGCGGCCGTGTCGGGAACCGCCACCGAGCGACCCGAGAAGGCGATCTGGCCGAGGCTCGGTGCCTGCAGCGGGGAGGTCGGCTCCGGGGCGCCCTCCATGGGCGTCGCGTACGTCACGGTGAACGAGTCGATGCTCGCACCCTCCGGGAGCACGGCGGCGATCGCCCCGACGTAGCCCGACCAGTTGACGTCGGTCGACATCGCGAGCGGCAGCGCCAGCTTGCTCGCGTCGAGCGCGCCGAGGACCTTGGGCACCTCGGCGTACTTCGGGTCGGCCAGCTGCCCCTGGATCCGCAGCGTGTCCTCGTCGGCGGCATCCAGGTCCGACTGCGCGGTCGAGGCCTCGAACAGCGAGAACACCCAGGCGAGCGCGCAGAACGCGAGCGTGCCGAGCAGGACGAACACCAGCATCCGCTTGGTCCTGCGCAGCCCGCGGGCCGCACGCACCTCGGGCGGGAGCAGGTTGACCTGCGGGAGGGTGGTTCCGACGATCGTCTGCGCCCCACCCTTGGTCTTGAGGCGGGGACGCTCCAGCAGCGCGCTCATGCGGCAACTCCGTAGGCGAGTCCGACCGGGAGAGCCACGCACGACTCACGTCCGGTGATCTGGTCGCGGCGCGCGGTCTTCGCCATGCGCAGACCGGCGAGCGGGTCGGCGAGCGTCACCGGGAGCCGGCTCGCGCTCGACAGATACTGGCCGAGGCCGGGCAGGTGCGAACCGCCGCCCGACAGCACGACGACGTCGATGGCGCCGCCGGGGTTGTTCCCCGCGTAGTAGACGAACGTGTTGCGGACGGACTCGACGAGCCCGCGCACCACGTGCGTGACCGCCTCGGCGGCGTCCTGCCGGTCCGGGGACACCGCGTAGCCGATGCCGATCTCGCGCTTGAGCGCCTCGGCCTCCGGCGCGGAGATGCTCCGCGCGGTCGCGAGCGCGTTCGTCACGTGCTGACCACCGGAGGGCAGCGAGCGCACCAGGCGCGGGACCCCGCGGGCGGCCACGACGACCGTCGTGATGGTCGCACCGATGTCGACGAAGGCCGCGGTCGCGTTGGCGAGGTCTCCGCGGGCCAGCGCGCGCAGCAGCGCGAACGCGTTCAGGTCGACCATCTGCGGCTGCAGACCGGCCGCCTCCGCGGCGAGCACGTTCGCCGTCACGGTGTCGCGCTGGGCGGCGACGAGCATGCCGCGTGCCTGCCGGCCCTGCGGCGAGTCCGTCTCGCCCGTCGGGTAGAAGTCGAGGAGCGCGTCGTCGACCGCCATCGGGAGCATCTCGCCCACCTGGTACGGCAGCGACTCCTTGATCTGCGCGACGGGCATCCACGGCACCTCGAGCTCGCGCACGAGGACACGCTGGTTGCCGACGCCGAGGATGACTTCCTTCGACTCGAACTTGGCCTGCGACCAGAGCTGGCGCAGCGCGGTGGCCACGCTCTCAGGCTGGATGACCTCGCCGTCGCGGACGGCGCCGAGCGGCACCGGCACCTCTCCGTAGCGCACCAGAGTCGGCGGCGTCTTCCCCTTCGGTCCACCGGCGCCGAACTCGAGCTCGGCCGCGCGAACCGCGGACGTGCCGATGTCGAGGCCGATGACACGTGTGTTGGCCACGGGTGTCCCTTCATGCGCAGACGGCGAGCGGATTCCTCTGACCTATCGGGAGCGATCACTCCCGACTTGAGCGGAATCGGTGATCGCTTGCGGCTCGTCCGCGCTGCTCCGGTCGCGCCTCAGACGCAGGTCAGATGCTGCCCAGGTACCAGGTCCACAGGGGCTCCCCCGCGACGATCCCGAAGGCCGCGCCGAGCAGCATCCAGGGCCCGAACGGGATCGCCGACTTGCGCCCGGCCCGCCCACGCGCGAGCAGTGCGACCGCGTAGACGCCGCCCAGCACGAAGGCCGCGAACCAGCCGAGCGCGAGCGCGCCCCAGCCGAACCACCCGAGATAGAGACCGAGCACCCCGGCGAGCTTGACGTCGCCGAAGCCCATGCCCGCGGGGTAGACGAGCACCGTCACGAAGTAGACCGCGTACAGCACCGCGCCGCCGATGAGCGCGCGCACGAGCGCCTGCCAGTCCGCGTCCCCGGTGGGGTTCCAGCTCGCGAGGGCGAGCAGCACCACAGCGACCGGGTACGACGGCAGCACGATCGCGTTGGGCAGGCGGTGCGTGTCGATGTCGATGAGCGCGAGCGCGACGCTGATCGCCACGAGGTACAGCAGCGCCGGCAGCACCCACTCGGGGCCCGTCCACCAGGCCGTCAGCGCGAACAGCACGCCGGTCCCGAGCTCGACGAGCGGGTAGCGCGGCGAGATCGGCTCCCCGCAGTCGCGGCAGCGACCACGCAGCACGAGCCACGAGAGCACCGGGACGTTGTCCCGCCCGCGGATCGCGTGCCCGCACCTCGGGCACGCCGACGGCGGGTGCACCACGGACTCACCCCGCGGGACACGCCAGACGACGACGTTGAGGAACGAGCCGATCGCCAGGCCGACGAGACCCGACAGGAGGACGAGTGCTGCGCTCATGCGCTCAGGGAGTTCCGATCTCGCGCTTGTAGACGACGTCCACGCGATAGCCCGCGTTGCCGACCGGGTCCGTCGAGGGCAGGTCGACGCCCGGGATGCCGATCGGGACGTAGTTGATCGTCACGGGGTTGCGAAGGTTGACGGTGCCACCGTAGAGCTGTCCGTGGATCTGCGTGTCGTTGTTCGTGTCGATCGTGCACGGCGTGTACATGAAGACCGTGATCGGGGCGACCGCGAGGCTGCCCGAGTCGCCCTTGATGTTGCCGATCCCGCCCGCGCACTCCGCGACGCCGTTCGGGTTCTTGTCGGGCACGATGATCCAGAACTTGTGCTGGGCGCCGTCGGCCGAGGTCACGCGGAAGTTGCCGGTCGAGTAGAAGCTGTTCGCGAAGATCACCATGTCGGACCGGAGCTTGATGTTCAGACCGTTCTCGAACTGCGTCGTCGCGCAGTTGCGCGTGTCGAACACCGTGGGCACGGTCGGGCCGACGAGCGGGCCGTTGAGGTCGTAGCTCGCGCCGGCGACCGTGCACTGCGTGCCGCTCGCGTTCATGGAGCTCGCCCAGCTCGGCGCGCCGTTCGCGGCCGCGTTCGCCCGGACCCACGTGCGGTAGGCCGCCTGCCGGTCCCCCGTGTTCGCGAAGCCGACCCAGTCCGACGGGCGGTAGGTGACCTCGGGGAGGCCCTTCTTGATGTACTGCGGGATCTGCGCGGCGCCGACACCGGTGCGGATCGCGCCGCCGACCTGGATCGGGCCCCACTGCGTGAGCGCACCGGTCAGCACGACGTCCTGCCCGATCTTCACGCCCGAGTTCATGCGCGCGTTGGCGGTCGCGAACAGCGACTGGCCGACGCTCTGCAGGCCACCCGTGTGGGCCTGGGAGATCTCGACGTCCTTCTTGCTCCACAGGTTGCCCGTGACCCGGCAGGCCCCCGAGATGCGCACCCCCCCGCTGACGACGATCAGGTTGCCGTTGACGGTGACGCCCGAGTTGCAGTCGACGTCCCCCGAGTCGACCCACACGTCGACGGCGGTGTCGGGCAGCGCGGTCGTCACGGTGAACGAGTTGGTCGTCATGATGCTGTTCGCCGCGAAGATCGCCGCTCCGCGCCCCGTGATCACCGAGGGCGTCAGCGCGACCTTCGACTGCATGGTGCGCGTCGAGCCGTCGCCCTCCTTCGCCGTCGCCGTCACGACGGCCGTGGCGGCCGTCCCGCCGGTGACCGCGCCGGACGCGCAGGTGAGCGCCTTGCCGTCCTTGTCGAAGTACGCGATCGTCGCGTTGCCCGTGACGCGCGACGGAGTGGTGCCCGCGCTGGCGCTCCCCGTGGCCGGCCAGCGGCACGGCGTCGCGGTCTCGAGGTCGGCGTAGACGTGGTCGACGATGCCCTCGGCCGCGTGCACCTCGGTGCTGCGCGCGCGGTCCTTGCCCGAGCTGCGCGTCGCGACGATGACCGAGCCGACCACCGTGAGCGCGAGCATCACGCCGACGATCGCGACCGCGACGGCGGCGACGAGCACACTGCCCCGGTCGTCGCGGAAGCCCGCGAGCCGGCGGCGGATGACTGCACGCATGCTGCTCCTCCTCGTCCTCACGCCGGCGGGACCGGCGAGCAGGTGTCGGCCGGGTAGCCGAAGATCGTGTTGCGCCCCGTGAGCGTCGACGTGACAGTCGCGGCCTTCGAGTCCTCGCGCTGGTCGGGGTCCTTGACGCGCAGCGTCACGCGGATGGTCTGCGCGTTGGACGACGACTCGGCGTTGGTCTGCTCGACGAAGAACGGCGGCCAGGTGCTCGGGTCGGTCTCGACGACCGTCGCCGACGTCGGCCGCACGACGTCGCGAGCGACCGTGCGCCACGACTCGACGCCACCGGTGGACTGCCACGACGGCTTCCACGACCGGTACTCCAGGCGCCCGAACTCCGAGGTCGCGCCGAACACGACGCGCCACTGCACGCACTGGTAGACGCCGTCGGTCTGGGTGTACACGCGCAGCGAGTAGTGGGTGTCGGCGCCCGACATCGCGAACGTCTCGGCGGCCGGGTCGGAGATCACGTTCCCCGAGCGCACCTGCCGGTCGATCTGCATGAGCCCGATCCGGACCTGCTCGGTCGCCTCGGTGCGAGCCAGGTTGTCCTTCGTCTGGCGCGCCATCGTGAGCATGATCCCGAACACGATCGTCATGAGACCCATGAAGATCCCCATGACCACGAGGAGCTCGACGAGCGTGTAGCCCGACTCGTCACGCCGCTGCAGCGCGCGCACGCGCGCGATCGACTCACGCACCGGGAGCCGCCTTGAAGCCGGCCGCCGCGCGGGCACCGCCGAGGCTCGTCGTGACGACGAACGCGAAGGTGCCGGACGGGCCCGTGACGCGGTAGTGCACGGCGAGGGTGATCGCGCCGGTCTCCGACGAGATCGAGCATCCCTCGCCCGTGCAGCCCGCGGGATCCGCCGCGGACGCGAGCGACGAGACCGGGGTGACGGAGACCTGACCGCTCGCGGTCACGGTGTAGGCGCCGCTGGCCCAGGTGACCGCGCCCGTGTTCGCGGTGATGTTCGTCGCCCCCGAGAGCGTCACGGTCGTGTACGCCGAGCCGTTCCAGTACCGCACCGATCCCGAGCGCGTCGTGACGGCGGCCGAGGTCCGCTGCGCGAGGCCGCGGTCCACCCGCGTCGCGTCCGTGTAGGACGTGACCTGCAGCAGACCGCTGCTCGCCTTGCCCCCGGACCACGGCCCGGAGCCGGAGGTGACGGTGCCCAGGCTGCGCGATGCACCGGCCGCCGTGCAGCCGGGGCCCGACAACGTGGTGCAGCCGATGGCGGAGGCGCCCACGGCCGTGCTCAGGCGCGCCCCGAACGTGGTCATGCTCGAGCTGCCGATCCGGCTGAGCTCGAACGTGGTCCCGGTGATCGTCAGCGCCGTGACGGACGGCGAGGACGACGTCAGGACCGAGGCGGCACAGGGCGCCGCCGCGGGGATCCCGGTCGCGCACGACGTCACCGTCGAGGAGCTGACCTTCCCCTGGTCCCCGGAGCCGGGCGTGAGGGCGAGCCGCAGCGGGCCGGTGTCGACCGCGAGCGTGCCCGCGACACCCACGGACGTCACCGGCGCGGGGTCGAGCGGAGCGGCGCCAGCCGACCCGACGTCGTTGGAGGCCTGGATCGCGGCCTTGTCGCCGCCCGTCGTCGCGCTCGGGTCGGTCGCGCCCGCGGCGGTCAGCGCGCCGCTCGCGTGCAGCGCGCTGGACTCCGCGTTCGTCGACTGCTGCGCCGTGACGCCGACGCCGGCCTGACCGACGCGCAACGAGGCGACGGTCGTGTCGGTGCCCGGCAGGATCGGCGTGGTCGAGTCGACCGCGGGGTCGCCGACGACTCCGCCGAACGCGGCCGTGATGGTCGTCTGCGGTCCGGTGCCACCCGCGCTGGACGAGAACAACGCCTGGCACGCGCCCAGGTACGGCTGGTTGTTGGCGTCACCGCAGCCGCCCTGCGGCGCGTAGGCGCTCGAGCGCATGACCACGTGACGCTGCTTGGCCTGCTGGTTCGCCTTCCAGGTCGTGATGACGGTCAGCGTGAGCACGTCGGGATCCGCTGCGGCCCGGGTGACGTAGGAGCGCGACGTGAAGCGGATCCCCGGTGCCTCCGGGTTGCTCGTGCGCGTGACGTTCGAGCCGCTGGCGCCGGACAACGGTGCGCGGTTGGTGGCCTGAGCGGTGCTCGTGATGAGCACCTCGTCGATGCTGGGCTCCATCGGCGGGCGCAGGTGCGTGCCGGACACGTTCGGGTCGACGCCGTCGGCGCTCGCGAAGCCCGCGTGCAGGCCCTTGTTGAGCGTGTTCCACGGCAGTGCGCGCAGCTGCTCCATGACCTGGTTGGTCACCGCGGTCCCGAGGGTGCGCTGCCGCGTCTGCGCGGTCGTCACCAGTGCGGAGGTCTGCACCGCGGCCAGGCCGAGCAGCACCCCGCCGATGATGATCATCGCGACGAGGAGCTCCATGAGCGTGAACCCGGAGTCGTCCTCGCTCGTCGGCGGTCGAACCTCGGCCACGGACGACCTCCCACTCATGACACCGCTCCCACGGACAGTCGTCCAGGAGTCCTGACCGACGTATCGGCGCAACTCGGCGCCACCATGAGCCCCGCCGGCCGCGTGCACACGCACGTCTTGGCTGACGAGACGGGCGAAAGCGACGCGGCAGGAGGAACGCGGCATCAGGTCCGGGTCGCGGCGGGCGTGTTCACCTCTCCGGAGTAACGCAGCGTGTACTTCGCGTTGGCCCACTTCGGGAAGTAGGGCGGCGTCGTGAACTGCAGGCGCGTGTCGTACTGGTAGAGCTTCGTGTAGCCGTTCTGGGTCCCGCTCACCGTCTGGCCGACGACGCCGCGCCAGCGCTGCGCGATCGAGCCCTTGACGAACAGCGTGCCCTTGTCCCCGCCGACGTTGTACTTCTGCACGTAGAACGAGTGCAGCAGGGTCTGGATCGACCCGGCGATCTGGATGCCCTTCGTCGGGACGTACGCGGGTGCGCCCGGCTCCTTGTAGCGCTGGGGCCAGCCCGAGACCTCACCGACGCTCTCGAGCGCGCTCTTCCACTCGAACTGCGTCGAGCTGTACGTCTTGCACGTGCCGTTGGAGTAGAAGACCGCGCACTTCGCCTGGGCCTTCATGGTGCCGAGCCGCGGGTGGAAGACCTCGACGGAGTCGGTCGCGACCAGGCCGAGCAGGTCCGTGCCGGTGACCGTCCCGCCGTTGAGCACCAGGTCACCGGTCGCGATGATCGACTGGGCCGAGGCGAGCGTCACGCGGCCGTTCAGCACGCCCTCCGCGTAGAGGTTGCCCCGGCCGCACTGCTTCGTCAGCTCGAGCATGTTCTCGTCGGCCGTGTACGTCGAGCTCGCCGACGTCGGGTTGGCGCCCGTGAACGAGCCGACCGGGAGGGTCGATCCCGTCGGTCCGCCGAGCTCGCCGGCGAAGCACTGCCGGTTCGCAGCGCCGGAGTGGTCCGCGTAGATGACCATGTCGGTCGGCACGGGCACCGTCGCGCCGGACGCGCTGTTGAGCTGCGCGAGCGTCCCGCAGGTCGGTGCGGTGCCGCCGGGGGCGGCCGTCGGCGTCGGCGCCTTGCCGCCGTTCACCGCCGTCTTGTTCCAGACCCGCATGGTGCCGTTGGCGGCGAACACGACGCGCGTCGAGCCGTAGTAGTGGCAGCCGGGCGTGGACGCGAAGGCCGCGGAGTTGTCCGGCAGGTAGAGCGGGTCGTGGTACTTCGGCCTGACCCCGTTGAAGTCGGCGACGCTCCCCGAGCGCAGGCACTTGGACTCCCACGTGGACGACGACGCCGTGGCCGTCGCGCACTTGGGGTCGGCGGTCCAGACCTGCTTGACGAAGCGCGGCTTCAGACCGGAGTAGGCGGTGCCGAGGATCGTGTCGTTGGTGAACACCTCGCCGTCCAGCGAGTCACCGCCGATGAACGTGATCTCGGTGCAGCCCTTGCCCGAACGGCTCGGGACCGAGTGCCAGTACGACGCGCTCGACGAGCCGTCCTTGCCGCACGCGACGACCGAGGTGCCGCCCGCGCCGTACGCCTGGACGTTCGCGGGGTCGGCCGACTCGAAGTCCGTGTAGTAGACGTAGTCGGTCGAGCCACCCTTGCCGACGGTCGTGTCGATCGTGCGGTACGTGTCGCGGACCCGGCCCGTGACGACGAGCCGGTAGGTGCCCTGCGCCCGCTGCGAGGAGTCGACCGTGTAGTGGAAGTGCGGCGCGCGCGGGTTCGTCTGCCCGGGCTCGACCGGCAACCAGCCCACCGCCGTCGACGGGCCCCAGCCGCACGCGTTGCTGCTCGCCGGCATCGGGCCGCGCCACGCCGCGTTCGTGCAGTCCGGGGTGTAGCCGTACGCGTCCATCCGGTTGATCCGGCTGATGAAGTCGTCCACGCCCGACTGCGCCGCCGCCATCGCGGAGGAGTAGTCCTGGTCGTACCGCGCGAACTTCTGGCTGCTCATCGTGTACGTCAGCCCGGTCATCGCGAGCATGCCGAGGATGAGCATCGTCCCGACGACGACCACGAGGATCGACCCGCGCTCCCCGTCGGGTGCCGTGCGGGGTGCGAGCACCCGCGTCCGCACACGCTGCCGCACGCGGACTGCTCGGGCCGGGCTCATTCGTCCTCCCCTGGACGCAGCACGGCCTGCGAGTTCGGGAGCAGGACGCGCTGGATGTAGGTCGTGGGTCCCGTGGAGTTCCGGTCGTCGGACCGGACCCGCAGGGTGAACTCGATCGACAGGACCTGGTCGATCTGCAGGGCCGTCAAGGCACCGCCCGACCCGGGGGTCATCGCGTCGCCGTCGTTGTTGAAGTAGACGAGCGGAGCGACCGGCCCGTCCGTCTGCACGCCCTCGGCCAGGACCTTCGTCGTCATGCGCGCCTTGCACGTCCCGGAGGCGCCCGCCGCGAGGGCGTCGCAGTAGCTGTAGCCGTTGCTCCCAGGGGTCGACGAGTCCGGGCGCTGCACGCGCTCGACGAGCCGCGCCTCGCCCGCGCCCGTCGGCTCGAGCGTGTAGGTCACCTGACGCGGCCCCACGGCGTTCCCCGCGTTGTCGAGGTTCGCGTAGAACTTCATGGACGTCGACGACGCGCTCACGAAGGCGTCGAGCTCGGAGCACGTCGACGTCACGCAGTTGATGAGCTGGCTCGGCTTGACGGCCGTGCGCACCACCTTCGTGAGCCGTTCAGCGGCCGTGCGCGCCGCGTCGACCTGGTCCTGGCGGGCGATGCTCTGCGCGTTCACACGGTGGTACCCGATCGCGAGCGTCGTGAGGGCGGCCATGAGGATCGAGAAGATGGTCATGCCGATCAGCAGCTCGGCCAGGCTCGTGCCGCGCTCGTCGCGGCGCAGGCGGTCCAGACGTGGTCTCATCACGGCACCACCACGTCGATGGTCGGGATGCCGGGTCCGCCCGGGGCGACCGTGGCGTAGCCGCCTGCGGGAGGCAGGGTGCCCAGGTAGGCGCCGTACTGCGTCGGCCACAGCCCCGTGAGGTCGACGACCGCGGCGTCGGCGACGAGGAGCCGGGCGCCCGAGGCTCCTGCGTACTCCGCCGCGACGAGCGTGTACGGCTGGCCCGCGACCTCCGAGTCGGCCACGAGGTCGCCGGCCGCGTCGACGAACCGGATCCGCAGGGCCATGGCCTTGTCGTACGCGAAGGTCGTGTTGTTGTTGAGCTTGCCGCGTTCCACCAGTCCTACGGACTTCACCGGCTCGGCCGTGCCGGAGACGTCGACGTAGCCGGAGTCCGACAGCCTGGCGGAGTACAGGGTGCCCGAGCTCGCAGGGTTCACCTGCACCACCGCGCAGCCGGACGCGTCGGTGACGCCCGAGCGCGTCTCCGTGGCCGAGTACACGATCACCGACCGGCCCGAGCTGGGTGCCCCCTTGGCGGTCGAGACCTTGACGGCCACGTAACCGTGCGTGCCGACGACCTTGTCGTCCTTGCGCGGCGCGAGCGCCGCGACCGACGTCACCGGCGCCACCTGACCCATGCCGTCCCAGGTGACCTCGACGGCCACCCGCAGCGTCGGGTAGTTGACGACCGAGCCGCCGTCACACGCGGAGACCCCGTGCCCGGTGAGGTTCCAGGCACTCGTGCGGCGCACGGTGTACGACGTTCCGTCGACGACGAGCGGCTGACCCGCGACCTGACCGGTGAGCGGGTGCGGGTTGTCGACCGTGCCCTCGTCCGCGACCTCGGCCGGTGCGTCGGCGTCCCGGCTGAACTCCTCGCGCACGATGTCGAGCTCGCGCGCCGCGAGGTTGGCCGCAGCGACCCTGCTGCGGTTCGAGACGCTCATCGCCTGGGTCTGCAGGACTATCCCGACCACGACCATCGACAGGATGCCCAGGACGAGCATCGCGACGGTCAGCTCGACCATCGAGAAGCCGTCGTCCCCGCGCTCGTCGCGCTTCGTCGCACGTTCAGGCATCTGACTTCCAACGCCTTTCCTTGAAGCGGCCGCACTCGCGGCCGTCCCCATCCAACTGCGGTGGGAATCGCATGGGAATCGGCCGGAAGGGTGATATCACGGGGTCTAGAGTACGAATCCGATAACCGGACATCAATCGGGCATCGAACCTCCGAGAAAGGGCGGGAGTCGAAACTCCCGCCCTTTCTCGTCAGAGCGTCAGATCAGCAGGTGCCCTCTTCGAGGCCGCCCTTTGCCGAGTACTTGTAGCCGTCGACGGCCTTGTCGCCCTTGTCGTTCGTCACCGCGACGCACCAGTCGTCCGAGACCCCGAGGTCCGTGGAACCGTCGATCACGACGTTGTTCGAAGCCTTGCCCAGGTCGCCGCTGCCCGACGCGACGCCGGCGCCCGACAGGACGTAGCGCTCCGAGGTGATCGCCACGGTGAGCGTCGAGTCGTCGTCGTTGTCGACGTAGTAGGTGGCGACCTCCTTGCCGATGGTCGACACGTCAGCCTTGGCAGCCGAGTCCTCGGCCTTCTTGCGCTGGTTGAGGAACACCGGGATCGCGATGGCCGCGAGGATGCCGATGATGATCATGACGACGAGGAGCTCGATCAGGGTGAAGCCCTGGTCCTTCTCCTGCATGGACTTGCGGATGCGAGCGATCATTGCTGAGCTCCTGAAGTCGAGTGCGAATGCTGTGGATGTCCAACTCAGTCCGGCCGCAGGGCCGGTTCAGAACTACTCCCGCAAGATCGTCCGCTCTCGCCCTCGACTTAAGCGTGGGTTCCAGTTCGGCGCAGATTCACCCGAACGGCGCACCGTGCTCCTTTGCCGGGCAACGACGGACAAAACGCAACGCCGCCGGGAGGGTCCGGCGGCGTTGCGTCAGGGGTCGACAGGGCCCGGTACTCGGGCCTGCGGCCGCGGCTTACTCGATGAGGTTGAAGATCCCGAAGATCGGCATGTACATCGCGATGACCATGCTGCCGATGATCGCGCCGATGACGACGATCATGATCGGCTCGATGAGGCTCGTGAGCTGGTCGGTGGTCGCCTCGACCTCGTCGTCGTAGAAGTCGGCGACCTTCCCGAGCATCGTGTCGAGCGCGCCGGTGTCCTCACCGACCGCCATCATCTGCACGACCATGGGCGGGAAGACCGCGTGATGCGCCAGCGGGCCGGCGAGGGACTCACCGCGGCGCACGGACTCCTGCACGTCCTTCGCGGCGTGCTCGACGACCATGTTGCCGCTCGTCTCGCCGACCACCTCGAGCGCCTGCAGCAGCGGGACACCCGAGCTGATCATGGTGCCGAAGTTGCGAGTGAACCGCGCGACCGCGATCTTGCGGAACAGGTTGCCGAACACCGGCAGGCGCAGCTTGAGCGGGTCGAACTTCTCGCGCACCGCGCGGTCGTTCTTGTGCTTGCCCCACCAGCCGCTGAAGACCGCGAGGGCGATCACCAGCGGGATGATGGTGATCTTCATGAGCTCCGAGAGCTGGACCAGGATCTTGGTCGGCAGCGGCAGGTCGCCGCCGAGCGTCGTGAACATGCCCGCGAAGACCGGGACGATGAACAGCAGCATGCCGATCGTCGCGAGGATCGCGACCACGAACACCACGACCGGGTAGGTCATCGCCGACTTGATCTTGTTCTTGAGCTTGACCTCGGCCTCGAAGTTGTCGGCGATCGACACCATCGCCTTGTCGAGGAAGCCGCCGACCTCCCCCGCCTTGACCATGTTGATCATGAGCGGCGGGAAGATGTGGTCGTGCTTCGCGAACGCGATCGACAGCGCGGTGCCGACCTCGACGTCGTTGCGGACCTGGCCGATGATCCGGGCGAGCGGCTTGCTCTCGGTCTGCTCGGCCAGGATCGACAGCGCGCGGAGCAGCGACAGACCCGAGTCGATCATCGTCGCCATCTGGCGCGACATGACCGCGAGGTCCTTGAGCCCGACGCGTTCCCCACCGATGTTGATCTCGCGGTTGAGGCCCCCGGAGCTGACCTCGGAGATCGAGACCGCGGCCAGGCCCATGTCCCGCAGTCGGTTCGCGACCGCCGCCTGGTTCGGCGCCTCGACGCGGCCCTTGACCAGCTTGCCGCTCTTGTCGCGGACCGCGTACTCGAATGTCTTCGCCTCGTTCGACATCACATCACCTGTCCGTGCGTGGCGCCGAGCATCGGCTCACCGGTCATCACCGGGTCGGCCAGGTTGGCGCTGCCCTGCGTGGCACCGGAGAACCGGCCGGTCAGCCGGTTGAAGTCCTCGGCGTGGTGGCACTTCTCGAGGCCGACCTCGTAGGTGATCTTGCCCTGCTTCACGAGCTCGGCCAGGTGCTGGTCCATCGTGTGCATGCCCTGCTTCGCGCCGGCCTGCATGGACGAGTAGATCTGGTGCGTCTTGCCCTCACGGATGAGGTTGCGGATCGCGGGCGTGGCCACGAGCACCTCGGTCGCGACCGCGCGGCCGGGCGAGTCCGCCCGCTTGCAGAGCGTCTGACAGACGACGCCCTGCAGCGCGCCCGCGAGCTGCGTGCGGACCTGGTCCTGCTGGTGCGCGGGGAACACGTCGATGACACGGTCGATGGTCTGCGCGGCGTCCTGCGTGTGCAGCGTCGCGAAGACCAGGTGGCCCGTCTCGGCTGCGGTGAGCGCCACCGAGATCGTCTCGAGGTCGCGCATCTCGCCGACGAGGATGATGTCCGGGTCCTGCCGGAGCACGTGCTTGAGCGCGTTGGCGAACGACAGGGTGTCCGCGCCGACCTCGCGCTGGTTGACCAGCGACTTCTTGTGCCGGTGCAGGAACTCGATCGGGTCCTCGACCGTCATGATGTGGTCCTCGCGCGTGCGGTTCGCGAGGTCGACGATCGAGGCGAGCGTCGTCGACTTGCCCGAGCCCGTGGGGCCTGTGACCAGGACGAGGCCACGCGGCAGGCCCGCGAAGTTCGCGACGACCGCGGGGACGCCGAGCTCCTCGAGCGGCTTGATCTCGTACGGGATCACGCGGAACGCGGCACCGATCGACTCACGCTGCTGGTAGAGGTTCACTCGGAAGCGCGCGAGCCCGCGCACCGCGTGCGAGAAGTCCAGCTCGAGGTTCGTCTCGAACGTCTCGCGCTGCTTCTGCGTGAGGATCGAGTACAGCGTGCGCCGCAGCGGCTCCGGCATCATCGCCGGGAAGCCCTCGAGCGGCTTGAGCGCCCCCGAGATGCGGACCATCGGCGGCGCGCCGGTGGTGAAGTGGACGTCCGACGCGTTGAGCTCGACCATCTGGGTCAGCACGTCGTCGATCGAGATGTCCCCCTCCTGCGCCTCCTGCGCCATGCCGACCCGCGCTGCGGCACGGTCACGACGCTGAGCGGTCGGCTGGCCGCCTGCGGGCGCCTGCCCCGGGCGCGGCCCCTGCGGCGCGGCCGGTGCCTGCTGCGCCGGTGCGGGCGTGAAGGTGCCGACCGGTGCGGCGGCCGCGGGTGCCGGTGGCTGCGACTGGGACGGCACCGGGCTGAACGTGGCACCGCCGGGGGTGAAGGTGGCGGGCGCCGCCGGACCGTTCGGGTGGAACGTCGCGGCCGGTGCGGGCGTCGTTCCACCGGGCGTGAAGACGGCCGCGGGGCCGGGCGTGCCGCCCCCGGGCGCGTACGCGGCGCCGGCCGGCGTGAAGGTCGGGTGCGCGACGCTCCCCGTCGCCGGCGACGCCGGGGTGCGGAACTGCTCGCGCGCCGCTGCGACCGACAGCGTCGCTCCCGCCGCGGCGGGCTGCGGCTGAGCGACGGGCTGCTGGGCAGTCGGCGGCAACGGCGCACCGACCGACTGGGAGGGGATCGGCGAGAACGTCGGCTGACCGCCCGCCGCGGGGGCTCCGGCCTGCGGCCCTGCCGGGCGGTACGGCGGCAGGGGGCGCGTCGGCTCGCCCTGCGGCTGGTAGTACTCGCTCACGTCATTTCCTCCCGGGTGTCGCGCAGCCCGCGACGTCAGGTCGGCCTCCTGGCCCCGGTCGCTTCATCGGCGGTCGCCGCACCCGACTTGAGCAGATCGCCCCAGGTACTTCGACCCCGGACCCACGCCGGAGACCAGGTCAGGCGACGACGCGCAGGATCTCCTCGATCGAGGTCTGACCCATGACGACCTTGTACCAGCCGTCGTTGCGGAGCGAGGTCATGCCCTGCTGCATGGCGGTGTTCGCGATGTCGGCGGCCGACGAGTGCGCGACGGCGTGCCGCTCGATCTCCTCGGTGACCCGCATGACCTCGTGCAGCGCGAGCCGTCCCTTGTAGCCGGTCTTGGAGCATGCCGTGCACCCGCCCGGCCGGAACAGCTCGGGCACGGGCTCCCCCGGGACCCACGGGAACCGTGCGGCCTCCATCTCCTCGACGGACGGCTGGTACGGCACCTTGCACTTCGAGCACAGGCGCCGCGCGAGGCGCTGGGCGACGACGCAGTCGAGCGCGGACCCGACGAGGAACGGCTCGATGCCCATCTCCGTCAGACGCGTCACGGCAGACGGGGCGTCGTTGGTGTGCAGCGTGGACAGCACGAGGTGTCCCGTGAGGGCTGCCTCGATGGCGATCTGCGCGGTCTCGTGGTCACGGATCTCACCGAGCAGCACCACGTCCGGGTCCGAGCGCAGGATCGACCGCAGCGCGGCCGCGAACGTGAGCCCGGCCTTCGGGTTGACCTGCACCTGGTTGATGCCCGCGAGGCGGTACTCGACCGGGTCCTCGACGGTGATCACGTTGATGTCCGGCTTGGAGACGGCGTTCAGCGTGGCGTACAGCGTCGTCGACTTCCCCGAGCCGGTGGGACCGGTGACCAGGATCATGCCGTAGGGCTTGGTGTACGACTCCTTGTACGTCTCGTAGTTGTGGTCGAGGAAGGACAGGTCGCGCAGGTCCAGGCTCGCGGTGGAGTTGTCGAGGATGCGCATGACGATCTTCTCGCCCCACACCGTCGGCAGCGTCGCCACGCGCAGGTCGATCTTGCGACCGTTGTGCACCACCGACATGCGGCCGTCCTGCGGCTTGCGCTTCTCGGCGATGTCGATGTCGCTCATGATCTTCACGCGGGAGATGACGCCGCCGGTGATGTTCTTGGGCGAGCGCTGCGTCTCGTGCAGCACGCCGTCGATGCGGTAGCGCACCCGCAGGTCGTGCTCGGACGGCTCGATGTGGATGTCCGAGGCGCGGTCGGTGATCGCCTGCGTCACGAGCAGGTTCACGTACCGCACGATCGGCGCGTCGTCGTCGACGAAGTCGCCCATCTTCGACAGGTCCGCCTCGGGCTCGACCTGCGCGTCCTCGAACGCCGACGAGAGGTTCTCCATCTCGCCGTCGGCACGCACGAACCGGTCGATCGCGCGCACGACGTTGTCGTAGGTCGCGATCACCGGGGTGACCTGCATCCCCGACATCGTGCGCACGTCGTCGACCGCCATGACGTTGCCCGGGTCCGCCGTCGCCAGGATCAGCACGCCGTTCTGGATGGCGATGGGCAGCACGCTGTACCGACGGCACAGCGCGCCGGGGACCATCGCGACCGCGGCGCGGTCCACGGGGTGCTCGTCGAGGTCGATGAACTGCATCCCGACCTGCGCGGCGAGCGCCTGGACGAGCTGGTTCTCCGTCAGCATCCCGAGCTCGACCAGCGTGCGCCCCAGGGACGTGCCCGACACGAGCTGCTCGTCGAGCGCAGACAGCAGCTGCGCCTCGGTGACCAGACCCTCTTCGAGCAGAATCTCGCCCAGCTGCTTCACAGCACCTCCCAGTGACACGACGGCCGTCATCGACCTATCGGCACCCGACCGACCGCGCCTGAGCAGAACGGGACGATCGATGGCGGGGCGGGTCGTGCGTCCGCCGTGGGGAGACCTCGTGCACGCCGGCCGTCCATCAGGGCGCTCCCAGACGGCGCGCGTATGCTCGCGCCAGTCCCCACGCCAGGAGCTCGTCATCAGCACCCCTGCACTCCCCCGCACCGCCGCGTCCCCCCGCGCGACCCGCCCCACGCTCGTCGTCGACCCGGCCCCAGACGCCGCCGCAGTCGCCCACGCCGCACGGCAGATCGGCGCCGAGGCGCGCCCGATCGTCCTCGTGCACGGCACGCGCACGTCGTCGGCCATCTGGGCGCCCCAGGTCGCCGAGCTCGAGCGACTCGGGCACGTCGCCGTCGCGATCGACCTTCCCGGGCACGGCGCGCGGTCCCACGAGCGGTTCACGCTCGAGGGCGCGCTCGAGGCCGTCGACGCGGCGGTCGCGGGCTGCTCGGCTCCCCCGCTGCTGGTCGGGCTCTCGCTCGGCGGGTACGTGACCCTCGCCTACGCCGGTCGCCACGAGGACCGCATCGCCGGCGTCGTCGCAGCGGGGTGCTCGACGCAGACCCGCGGGCCGCTGCTGCGCGGCTACAGCCGGGTCTCGACCGGTGTCACCCGCGCGCTGCGGCTCGGCGGCGGCTCGTGGCACGTCGTCACCGACATGCTGCGCGCCCTCGCCGCCTACTCGCCGCTGTCCGACCTGCGCCGTCTGACGCTGCCCGTCTGGCTCGTGAACGGTCGTCGCGACCCGCTGCGCCTCGAGGAGCGTCGCTACCTGCGCGCACACTCCGGCGCGCGGCTCACCGTGGTCCCCCGTGCCGGGCACGACGTCAACACGCACGCTCCCGACGCGTTCAACCGCGTCCTGGTGGACGCCCTGCGCGAGCTCGCGCCACCGCACACCCCCTGACGCTCGGGCCGTCCTGCGCGTACGACGACGGGCGCGTACGACGACGGGCCCGCCGCGCCGGTCACGTGGACCGGGCGACGGGCCCGTCGAGGTCAGGGCGTCAGGCGATGCGCTCGGACTCGTCGCCGATCTTGTGCACGACGATCGAGTTCGTCGAGCCCACCACGCCCACGGGCGCGCCGGACACGACCACCACGTAGTCACCGGTCTCGGCGAGACCGTTGGCCTGCAGCGTCTTGTCGACCTGGTCGACCATCTCGTCGGTGCTCGAGACGGTCGGGACCTGGTAGGTCTGCACGCCCCAGCTCAGCGAGAGCACGTTGCGCACCGACTCGACCGGCGTGAACGCGAGCAGCGGGATCGGCGAACGCAGGCGCGACATGCGCCGCGCCGAGTCGCCGGACTGCGTGAACGTGACGAGGTACTTCACGCCGATCCGCTCGCCGATCTCGGCGGCGGCACGGGTGATCGCGCCACCACGCGTGTGGGGCGTCGAGCCGAGCGGCGCGATGCGCTCGCGACCGAGCTGCTCGGTGGCCTCGATGATCCGAGCCATCGTGCGGACGGTCTCGATCGGGTAGTCACCCACGCTGGTCTCGCCCGAGAGCATGACCGCGTCGGCGCCGTCGAGCACGGCGTTGGCGCAGTCGGAGGCCTCGGCACGCGTCGGGCGGGGGTTCGTCGTCATCGACTCGAGCACCTGGGTGGCGACGATGACCGGCTTGGCGTTACGACGAGCGAGCTCGACGGCGCGCTTCTGCACGAGCGGGACCTGCTCGAGCGGCAGCTCCACACCCAGGTCGCCGCGGGCGACCATGATGCCGTCGAACGCCTGGACGATCTCGGCGAGGTTCTCGACGGCCTGCGGCTTCTCGATCTTGGCGACGACCGGGACGACCCGGCCCTCCTCCTCCATGATCTGGCGGACGCGGTCGTAGTCCGAGGCGGCCCGGACGAACGAGAGCGCGATGAAGTCGGCGCCCTGCGCCAGGCCCCAGCGCAGGTCGGCCTCGTCCTTGTCGCTCATGGCGGGGACGGACACGGCCACGCCGGGCAGGTTGAGGCCCTTGTTGTTGGAGACGGTGCCGGGCACCTCGACGCGCGTGACGACGTCGTTGCCGACGACCTCGATGACGCGGACGAGCACCTTGCCGTCGTCGATCAGGATCGGGTCGCCGGGCTTCACGTCGCCGATCAGGCCCTTGAACGTCGTCGAGACGCGCTCCTTGGTGCCCTCGACGTCGTCGACCGTGATGGTGAACGTGTCACCCACGGCGACGTCGTGCTTGCCCTCGATGAAACGGCCGAGGCGGATCTTGGGGCCCTGCAGGTCCACGAGGACCGCGACCGAGCGACCGGACGCCTGGGCGGCGGCACGGACGTTCTTGATGACCTTGGCGTGCTCCTCGGGCTCGCCGTGGCTCCGGTTGATCCGGGCGACGTCCATGCCGGCGTCGACCAGCGCCTGGATCATGTCGAGCGACTCCGTCGCCGGGCCAAGGGTGCAGACGATCTTTGCTCTACGCATGAAGGCGAGCCTATGCCTTTCGATGATTTGTGCTTGGGTCCGAACGTCCCGTCGGACCACCGAGGCCCGCGGGTAGGGGGGTCAGGGGCGAAGAGCCAGAGTGCTGGCTTCGACGGGGCTGGGGAGCTCCGTCGCACCTGACAGGTACGTGTCGACGGCGGCGGCCGCGGCGCGGCCCTCCGCGATCGCCCACACGACGAGTGACTGGCCGCGACCGGCATCCCCCGCGACGAACACGCCCGGCACCGCCGTGGCGAAGTCGTCGGAGCGGGCGAACGCACCGCGCGACGTGAGGCCGAGACCGAGCTGGGCGACCGCGGTCTGCGTCTCCGGGCCCGTGAAGCCCATGGCGACGAGCACCAGGTCGACGGGCAGCTCACGCTCGGTGCCCGCGGTCGGGACGCGACGTCCGTCCGGCAGGTACTGCGTGGTCGCCAGGCGCAGCGACGCGACGCGCGTGCCGGTCTCGTCGGGCTCGAAGGCCACCGTCGACGCGAGGTACGCGCGCTCGCCGCCCTCCTCGTGCGAGGACGAGACCTCGAACAGGATCGGGTCGGTCGGCCAGGGCTGGTTCGCCGGACGGTCCGTGGGCGGGCGCTTGCCGATCGCGAGCGTCGTGACGGAGGCCGCACCCTGACGCAGCGCGGTGCCGAGGCAGTCCGAGCCGGTGTCGCCGCCGCCGATGATGACCACGTGCTTGCCCTCGGCAGTGACCTGGTCCGCGACCGTCTTGCCCGCGGCCACGGCGTTCGCCGGGTGCAGGTAGTCCATCGCGAACATGACGCCCTCGAGGTCGTTGCCCGGCACGCTCAGCTCACGCGGCACCGTGGCACCGGTCGCGATGACGATCGCGTCGTAGCGCGCCTGCAGCTGCGCCCAGGTGAGGTCGCGACCGATCTCGACACCCGGGCGGAAGCGCGTGCCCTCGGCCTCCATCTGGGCCAGGCGACGGTCGATGTGGATCTTCTCGAGCTTGAAGTCCGGGACGCCGTAGCGCAGCAGCCCGCCGATCGCGTCGTCCCGCTCGTACACCGCGACCGTGTGGCCGGCGCGCGTGAGCTGCTGCGCGGCCGCCAGGCCCGCCGGGCCTGAGCCGACGACGGCGACCGTGTGCCCCGTGAGGCGCTGCGGCACCTGCGGCGTGACCAGGCCGCGGTCGAACGCCTCGTCGATGATCGAGACCTCGACGTTCTTGATCGTCACCGGCGGCTGGTTGATCCCGAGCACGCACGACGACTCGCACGGGGCCGGGCAGATGCGCCCGGTGAACTCGGGGAAGTTGTTGGTCGCGTGCAGGCGCTCGATCGCGTCGCCCCACTGGCCGCGCCACACGAGGTCGTTCCACTCGGGGATGAGGTTCCCGAGCGGGCACCCGTTGTGGCAGAACGGCACGCCGCAGTCCATGCACCGGCCGGCCTGCTCCCTGAGGAACGGCTGACCCTCCTCGAGGTGCGCGTGCACGTCCTTCCAGTCACGCAGCCGCACCTCGACGGGGCGGTTCGGCGGGAGCTCGCGCTCCCGCACCTTCAGAAAGCCACGGTGGTCAGCCACGGGCCACCTCCAGGATCTGGTCCCACACGCCGGGCGCCGCGGGGTCGAGGCCGTCGGCCTCGGCCTGCGCGAGCGCGCGTCGGACGCGTGCGTACTCGGTGGGCAGGAGACGGGTGAAGCGCGAGCGCCAGTCACCCTCGAGCAGCTCGGCGGCGACGGGCGAGCCCGTGTCCTGTGCGTACCGCACGAGGAGCGAGCCGACGAGCGCCGCGTCGTCGTCGTCGAGCGGCGTGAGCGAGAGCTCGCCCGAGCGCAGCGCGTCGACGTTCACGAGCTCGGGCTCGAGGTCGAGGACGTACGCCGTCCCGCCCGACATGCCGGCGCCGAAGTTGCGGCCCGTCCGGCCGAGGACGACGACCGTGCCGCCGGTCATGTACTCGCACGCGTGGTCGCCCACGCCCTCGACGACGAGCGTCGCGCCGGAGTTGCGCACCGCGAACCGCTCACCGGTCAGGCCGCGCAGGAACGCCTCGCCCGACGTCGCGCCGTAGCCGATCACGTTGCCCGCGATGACGTTGTGGCTCGACGAGAGCACCGAGCTGCGGTCCGGCCGGACGATCACGCGACCGCCGGACAGGCCCTTGGCGACGTAGTCGTTCGCGTCGCCGAACAGGCGCAGCGTGACGCCACGAGGCAGGAAGGCGCCGAACGACTGCCCGCCCGATCCCGTGAGCGTGACGTCGATGGTGTCGTCGGGCAGTCCCTGCCCGCCGTAGCGACGCGTGACCTCGTGCCCGAGCATCGTGCCGACCGTGCGGTTGACGTTGCGCACGGGCAGCGAGATGCGCACCGGCTCACCGCGCTCGAGCGCGTCGGCCGACAGCGCGATGAGGCGGTTGTCGAGCGCGCGGTCGAGACCGTGGTCCTGGTTCTTGGTGTGGTGCAGCGCCGATCCGGGCTTGGGCTGCGGCACCGCCAGGACGGGCGACAGGTCGAGACCCTCCGCCTTCCAGTGGTCGATCGCCGCACGCGTCTCGAGCAGCTCGACGTGGCCGACGGCCTCCTCGATCGAGCGGAAGCCGAGCGCGGCGAGGTGCTCGCGGACCTCGGTGGCGATGAACTCGAAGAACGCCTCGACGAACTCCGGCTTGCCCGAGAACCGCGCACGCAGCTCCGGGTTCTGGGTCGCGACGCCGACCGGGCAGGTGTCGAGGTGGCAGACGCGCATCATGATGCAGCCCGAGACGACCAGCGGCGCGGTCGCGAAGCCGAACTCCTCGGCGCCGAGCAGCGCACCGACCACCACGTCACGGCCGGTCTTGAGCTGACCGTCGACCTGCACCACGACCCGGTCGCGCAGGTCGTTCATGACGAGCGTCTGCTGCGTCTCGGCGAGGCCGATCTCCCACGGCGTGCCCGCGTGCTTGAGCGACGTGAGCGGGCTCGCGCCCGTCCCGCCGTCGTGCCCCGAGATCAGCACCACGTCCGAGTGCGCCTTGGCCACGCCGGCCGCGATCGTGCCGACGCCGAACTCCGAGACGAGCTTGGTGTGGATGCGTGCCCGCGGGTTCGCGTTCTTCGCGTCGTGGATGAGCTGCGCGAGGTCCTCGATCGAATAGATGTCGTGGTGCGGCGGCGGCGAGATCAGGCCGACGCCGGGCGTCGAGTGCCGGGTCTTGGCGATCCACGGGTACACCTTGTGGCCCGGCAGCTGACCACCCTCGCCTGGCTTGGCGCCCTGCGCGAGCTTGATCTGGATGTCGTCGGCGTTCGTCAGGTACTCCGAGGTGACGCCGAACCGGCCGGAGGCGATCTGCTTGATCGCGGAGCGCCGCTCGGGGTCGTGCAGGCGCTCGGGGTCCTCGCCGCCCTCGCCCGTGTTCGACTTGCCGCCGATCCGGTTCATCGCGACGGCCAGCGTCTCGTGCGCCTCGGCCGAGATCGAGCCGTAGGACATCGCACCCGTGCTGAACCGCTTGAGGATCTCGCTCACCGGCTCGACCTCGTCGAGCGGGACGGGCGCGCGCACGCCCTCCTTGAAGCTCAGCAGCCCGCGCAGCGTCATGAGGCGCTTGCTCTGCTCGTCGACGCGCTGCGTGTACTGGCGGAAGACGTCCATCTGCCGCGTGCGCGTCGCGTGCTGCAGGCGGAAGACCGTCTCAGGGTCGAACAGGTGGTCCTCACCGTCGCGGCGCCACTGGTACTCGCCACCGACCGCGAGGCGCTGGTGCGGCTGCCGGTTCCCGGACGCCGGGTACGCGTCGGCGTGCCGCGCCGCGACCTCGGCCGCGATCACGTCGAGGCCGATGCCCCCGAGCCGGCTCGTCGTGCCGGTGAAGTACCGGTCGACGAGCGGCTGCGACAGCCCGATCGCCTCGAACACCTGCGCGCCGCGGTAGGACGCGATCGTCGAGATGCCCATCTTGGACATGACCTTCAGGACGCCCTTGCCGAGCGCCTTGATGAGGTTCTTGACCGCCTTCTCCGGGCCGACCTCACCGAGGTACCCGTTGCGGGCGAGCTCCTCGACCGTCTCCATCGCGAGGTACGGGTTCACCGCGGCCGCGCCGTAGCCGATGAGCAGCGCGACGTGGTGCACCTCGCGCACGTCGCCTGCCTCGACGACGAGCGAGATCTGGGTCCGCGTGTGCCGGCGCAGCGTGTGGTGGTGCACGGCGCTCAGGAGCAGCAGCGACGGGATCGGCGCGAGCTCGGCGTCCGAGTTGCGGTCGGAGAGCACGACGAAGCTGACGCCGTCGGCGACCGCGCGGTCGACCTCGGCGAAGATCTCCTCGAGCCGCGCCTCGAGGGCTGCTCCCCCGCCGGACGCCTTGTACAGGCCGCGGATCGTCGTCGCGCGGAAGCCGTGCCTCGGCTCCTTGTGGACGTGCACGATCTTGGCGAGCTGGTCGTTGTCGAGCACCGGGAACGGCAGGACGAGCTTGCGCGCGTGCTCCGGGCCGTCGGCCAGCAGGTTCGGCTCGGGACCGATCGCACCACCGATCGCGGTGACGAGCTCCTCGCGGATCGCGTCCAACGGCGGGTTCGTGACCTGCGCGAACATCTGGGTGAAGTAGTCGAACAGGAGCCGCGGGCGCTGCGAGAGCACCGCGACCGGCGTGTCGGAGCCCATCGCGCCGAGCGGCTCGGCGCCGTTCGCCGCCATCGGCGTCAGGAGGACCTTGAGCTCCTCCTCGGTGTAGCCGAACGCACGCTGCCGCCGGCGGACCGAGGCCGCCGAGTGGGCGACGTGGTCACGCTCGGGCAGCTGCTCGAGGTAGACCGAGTTCTCCTGCACCCACTGCGCGTAGGGCCGCTGCGCGGCGAGGCTCGCCATGACCTCGGAGTCCGCGACGATCCGGCCCTGACCGGTGTCGACGAGGAAGAACAGGCCCGGCTCGAGGCGGCCCTTCGCGACGATCGACGCGGGGTCGAGGTCGAGCACGCCCGCCTCGGACGCGCAGACGACGAGACCGTCCTCGGTCACCCAGTACCGACCCGGGCGCAGCCCGTTGCGGTCCTGCACGGCACCGATGAGCGTCCCGTCGGTGAACGTCATGGCGGCCGGCCCGTCCCACGGCTCCATGAGCGTGGAGTGGTACTCGAAGAACGCGCGCGTGGACGGGTCCATCTGCGCGTGGTTCTCCCACGGCTCCGGGATCATCATCATGACCGCGTGCGGCAGGGACCGGCCCGAGAGGTGGAGCAGCTCGAGCACCTCGTCGAAGCTGCCCGAGTCCGACCCACCCGGGGTACAGACGGGCAGCAGCGGCGCCAGGTCACCCAGCTCCTCGGACGCGAGCATGCCCTCGCGCGCCGCCATCCAGTTGCGGTTGCCGCGCACCGTGTTGATCTCGCCGTTGTGCGCGACCATCCGGAACGGCTGCGCGAGCGGCCAGGACGGGAACGTGTTGGTCGAGAAGCGCGAGTGCACGAGCGCGATCTCGGAGGCGTACCGCGGGTCCGACAGGTCGGCGAAGAACGGCTCGAGCTGGCCGGTCGTCAGCATGCCCTTGTAGGTGATGGTGCGCGCAGACAGCGACGCGAAGTACACGCCGTGCTCGCGCTCCGCGCGCTTGCGCAGGCGGTAGGCCCGCCGGTCCAGCGCGATCCCCGACAGCTCCCGCGACGGGTCCGCGACGACGAGCTGACGGAACACGGGCATCGACGCGCGTGCGGTCGGGCCCACGAGGTCGGCCGTCACGACGACGTCGCGCCAGGCCAGGACGTCGAGCTTCTCCTCGGCCGCGACCGCCTCGACGGCGGCGACGACCGCGGCGCGCTCGGCCTCGTCCTGCGGCAGGAAGGCCATGCCGATGGCGTAGTAGCCGACCGGCGGCAGGTCGGCGTCGACCACGTCGCGCAGGAACGCGTCGGGGATCTGGGTGAGGATGCCCGCGCCGTCACCGGAGTCCTCCTCGGCGCCGACGGCGCCGCGGTGGTCGAGGTTGAGCAGGGCGGTCAGGCCGGCGTCGACGATGTCGCGTCCGGGCGTCCCGCGCAGCGTCGCGACGAACGCGAAGCCGCAGGCGTCGTGCTCGGCCGACGCGTCGTACAGGGGGTACGACGCGGGGTCGAGCGACGTGCTCGGCAGACCGCTGGGCGACGTCATCTCTACCGTCCTCACAGTGCCCCGGAACGGACCGGGGCTCGCACGAAAACATGGGGGGATCGGGACGTCGTCGGCCCTTGTGCTGGGCGACGATACAACCCGTCGGAACGGGGAGCCGCATCGCCCTGTGTGACCTGGCTCACAGGGAGCTGGTCGGTTCTCAGGCGGTCCGCGCCTGCCGTCACGTGGCCAGGCGACCGTCCTCGTCGTCCGCCGGGACAGGGGCCTCGTCGGCCTCCGCGCCCTGCGGGACGTCCTCGCGCTGGTCCTCCTGCTGCGAGGGGGGTACCTCCAGGCCGTCCAGCGTCACGGTCGATTCACGTCCGGGATGGCGACGTCCGACCAGGATGAACGCTACCAGCGCGCCGAGGCCCACCAGGATCGACGTCCAGACGTTGAGGCGCAGCCCGAGGAAGCCGTGCGCGGGGTCGATCCGCAGCGCCTCGATCCACAGCCGTCCCGAGGTGTAGACGACGACGTAGAGCCAGAACACGCGGCCGTGGCCCAGCCGGAACCGGCGGTCCGCCCACACCAGCAGCGCGGCACCGAGCAGGTTCCACACCATCTCGTACAGGAACGTCGGGTGGAACAGGGTCCCGGCGGGGTGCCCCGCCGCGACCGCTACCGCGTCGTCGACGCGCAGGCCCCACGGCAGCGTCGTCGGACCGCCGAAGAGCTCCTGGTTGAACCAGTTGCCGAGCCGTCCGACCGCCTGGGCGACCAGCAAGCCGGGGGCCAGGGCGTCGGCGAACACCGTCAGCCGCACACCGAGGCGACGGCAGCCGATCCACGCACCGACCGCACCGAGCGCCACCGCGCCCCAGATGCCGAGTCCGCCCTCCCAGATCGCGAACGCCTTCCAGGGGTCACCGCCCTTGCCGAAGTACGCGTCCGGCGACGTGATCAGGTGGTAGATGCGACCGCCGAGGATGCCGAACGGCACCGCCCAGAACGCGATCTCCACCACCTGGTCGGGATCCCCGCCCCGCTCCTTCCACCGCCGCTGCGTGATGAGCACGGCGGCGACGATGCCGATGAGGATCGCGATCGCGTAGGCCCGCACCGGGAACGGCCCCAGGTGCCACACGCCCTGGGACGGGCTGGGGATCGCCGCGGGCACGCTCGCCAGGAGCGCGGACGCGGTCATCGGCCGGCTCCGCGAGACGTCGTGCGGTCCGCCGCACGCACGCCCGCGGCGAGCTCGGACGTCAGCGTCGCGAGCCGGTCCAGGCCCGTCTTCTCGTCGGGGGCGTCCACGAGCGCTCGCACGAGGGCGGAGCCCACGATCACCCCGTCGGCATACGTCGCGACCTGCGTCGCCTGCTCGGGCGTCGAGACGCCGACACCGACGCAGACCCGCGCGGCGCCGGCCGCACGCGTGTCGGCCACGAGCTGCTGCGCGCGCGCGCCGACCGTGGCCCGCTCCCCCGTGACGCCCATCGTCGAGGCCGCGTAGACGAAGCCGCGGGACGCCGCGGCGGTGCTCGCGAGCCGCTCGGGCGTCGAGCTCGGCGCCACGAGGAACACGCGGTCCAGCCCGTGCGCGTCGGACGCGGCGATCCACTCCTGCGCCTCGTCGGGGATGAGATCCGGCGTGATGAGCCCCGCGCCGCCTGCGGCGGCGAGATCGCGCGCGTACGCCTCGACGCCGTAGCGCAGGACGAGGTTCCAGTACGTCATGACGAGGATCGGCGCGCCGCGCCCGGCCGTCTGCTCGACCGCCGCCAGGGTGTCGCGCACGCGCGTGCCGCCCTGCAGCGCGTGGTCCACCGCGCGCTGGATGATCGGACCGTCCATGACCGGGTCCGTGTAGGGCATGCCGAGCTCGACGACGTCAGCGCCCGCGTCGATCAGCGTGCGGACCGCGTCGACCGATCCCGGCACGGAGGGGTAGCCGACGGGGAGGTAGCCCACCAGCGCGGCACGGCCCTGCTCCGCGAGCCCGTCGAGCAGGGGCCCGCAGGTGGCACCTGCCGCGCTCGTCGTCGCCTCCACCGCGCTCACCGGTCTCCCTCGCCGTCGTTCTCGTCCAGCAGGCCGAACCACGCAGCGGCCGTGGCCACGTCCTTGTCGCCGCGACCCGACAGGTTCACCAGGATCACGGGCTCGTCGGACCACCGCGCCGCCTGCGGACCCAGCTGGATCGCGCCCGCGAGGGCGTGCGCCGACTCGATCGCCGGGATGATGCCCTCGGTGCGGCACAGCAGCCGGAAGGCCTCCATCGCCTCGTCGTCCGAGACGGGCAGGTAGGTCGCGCGGCCGATGTCGTGCAGCCACGAGTGCTCGGGACCGACGCTCGGGTAGTCGAGACCCGCCGAGACCGAATGGCTGGGGATCGTCTGGCCGTCCTCGTCCTGCAGCAGGTAGGAACGGGCTCCGTGCAGCACGCCGGGCGCACCGCCCTGGAAGCGCGCAGCGTGGTCGCCGTGACCGAGCCCCCGACCACCCGCCTCGAAGCCGAACAGGCGGACGCCCTCGTCGTCGAGGAACGCGTTGAAGATGCCCATCGCGTTGGACCCGCCGCCCACGCAGGCCACCACCGCGTCGGGCAGGCGCCCGATCTCGGCCAGCAGCTGCGCGCGGGCCTCCTCGCCGATGACCTTGTGGAAGTCGCGCACCATCTCGGGGAAGGGGTGTGGCCCCGTCACGGTGCCGAGCAGGTAGTGCGTGGTCTCGACGTTCGCGACCCAGTCCCGCAGCGCCTCGTTGATCGCGTCCTTGAGCGTCCGCGTGCCGATCGTCACGGGCACGACCTCGGCGCCCAGCAGGCGCATGCGCGCCACGTTGAGCGCCTGGCGCTGCGTGTCCTCCTCGCCCATGTAGACCGTGCACTCGAGGCCCAGCAGCGCAGCCGCCGTGGCGGTCGCGACGCCGTGCTGCCCCGCCCCGGTCTCGGCGATCACGCGGGTCTTGCCGAGGCGCTTGACCAGCAGCGCCTGGCCGAGCACGTTGTTGATCTTGTGCGAGCCGGTGTGGTTCAGGTCCTCACGCTTGAGGAACACCCGCGCGCCGCCGCCGACGTGCGCCGCGAACCGCGGCACCTCGGTCAGCGGGCTCGGCCGTCCCGTGTACGTGCGGTGCAGGCGTGCGAGCTCGGCGCCGAACGCCGGGTCGGCCAACGCCTTGTGGTACGCCGTGTCGAGCTCGTCCAGCGCGGCGATGAGCGCCTCCGGGACGAACCTGCCGCCGAACTCACCCCAGTACGGCCCGACGTGCGTCGCGAGCGATCCGACGCGCTCCTCCTGACCGGGCACGAGCGGGCGACCGCCCACGTCCGCCGTCACTGGCGCACCGCGCGCAGCGACGGGTGGGCACCTGCGGCGACGAGGTCGGCGACCGAGCGGCGGGGCGCGTCGTCCGTGACGAGCGCCTCCCCCACGAGCACCGCGTCGGCGCCCGCACGGGCGTAGTCCATGACGTCGTGCGGGCCGCGCACGCCGGACTCCGCGATCTTGACGATGTAGGACGGGATCGACGGCGCGACGCGCGCGAACGTGCCGCGGTCGACCTCCAGGGAGCGCAGGTCGCGAGCGTTCACGCCGATGACCCGGGCGCCCGCGTCGACCGCGCGCGCCACCTCGTCCTCGTCGTGCACCTCCACGAGCGCCGTCATGCCGAGCGAGTGCACCCGCTCGACGAGCGACTCCAGCACGGTCTGCTCGAGCGCGGCGACGATCAGCAGGCACAGGTCGGCACCGTGCGCCCGCGCCTCCCACACCTGGTACGGCGTCACGACGAAGTCCTTGCGCAGCACCGGGATGTCCACCCGCGCCCGCACGGCGTCGAGGTCGGCGAGCGACCCGTTGAACCGCCGCTCCTCGGTGAGGACCGAGATCGCGGCGGCACCGCCGGTCTCGTACTCGGCGGCCAGGGCTGCCGGGTCCGAGATCGCGGCGAGCTCGCCCTTCGACGGGCTCGAGCGCTTCACCTCGGCGATCACCGTGACGGCGTCCTCGACCCGCAGCCGCGCGACGGCGTCGATCGCCGACGGCCTGCGAGCCGCCAGCTCCTTGACCTGCGCCAGCGGCGTGAGAGCCTCTCGTGCGGCCAGGTCCTCCCGGACACCGGCGACGATCTCGTCGAGCACGCTCATGGCAGCCTCACCCCTCGTTCACGACCCCGGGGAACCCCACGGCACTGCGGCGCGTGCGGGTCCTCTCACCGTCATCGTAGAGGGGCCCGAGAGTGACCCCGAACACGGCCCGCCTGGTGGACCCCGGGACCCGGGAACGCCCGGACGGGCTCAGGGGGACGTCTGCCAGACCGACAGCAGGCCGACGATCGCGATGAGCACCCCGACGCCGGACAGGATCGTGCCGATCCAGCCCGTGACGATGCCACCGGTGGCGAGGCTCTCGTTGTTCGCCTCACCCGCGGCGACCGCGCGCTTGGCGTTGTTCCCGACGATGATCGCGGGGATGCCGGAGAAGAACCCGCACAGCACGATGCTCGCGATGCCGAGCACGAGTGACCAGACACCCAGGCTGTTCTTCGGCAGCGTGGCCGGGTAGCCACCCGCGTAGCCCGGGGCCTGCCCGTACGCGGGCGCCTGGCCGTAGGCCGGAGGCTGCCCGTACGCGGGCGGCTGGCCGTAGGCGGGTGCCTGACCGTACGCGGGCGGCTGGCCGTAGGCGGGAGCCTGCCCGTACGCGGGCGGCTGGCCGTAGGAGGGGGCCGCACCGGGCTCGGGCACCGCGGGGGACGACGCGCCCTCGGGCGGCGGGGCGTACGGCGACGAGCCGGCACCCGGCTCGCTCGGCTGCTGCGGGTCGGTGGGCTGGTCCGGCGTGCTCATCAGGCGTTCTCCCGTTCGGATCTCAGGACGGCTCTCTCAGGTCACACTCTGCCAGGCCGGGCCCCTGCGACGCGGGAGCGCGCCGGTCAGGGTGCGAGGACCTCGAAGCCCGGCAGGTTGCGCAGCACGCCGAACCCGACGAGGAGCACGAGCAGCAGCCAGGCCGACCACGAGGGCAGCACGGGCGCGCCGCGCCCGCGGCTCACCCGCACGACCCACCAGAACCACAGACCCACCAGCACCGGCACCATCGAGACCCACAGCGGGTTCATCGACCAGGCGGCCGCGAGATCGCCGTGCGCGAGGTCGTGCGTCGCCCGCAGACCGCCGCAGGCGGGGCACGCCAACCCCGTCACGGCGGCCAACGGGCAGAACCCGTAGCTGCCCGACTGGTGCGGGTCACGGACCGCCAGGACGAGGGTCGCGACACCGACGACGCCCGCCGTCAGCGCAGGGCCGCGCCACGCGCGCACGTCGCGTCGGACGCGGTGCTCGACCGTGCTCACGTGCGCCCCCTCCCGATGCATCCGGAGACCGACCTAGAACCCGCTCGAGCTCAGCGAGTTGGCTCCGCGGGCGACGAACGTCAGGACGGTCAGGCCGACGCCGACCCACCCCAGCACGACGCCCGCCTTCGCCGCGCCGAGGTTGACGGGCAGGCCGCGCGCGGCCGACGCCTTCGCCCGGCCACCCACCACGATCGCCCCGATCGCCGCACCGAGCGCCGGGAACGTGCACGCGCAGGCGAGCACGACACTCAGGATGCCCAGCACGAGCGCCCAGGTCGAGAGCGAGCCGCTCGAGCTGCCCGGCCCGGCGGGATGCTGCGGAGCGCCGTACGCGGGCGGAGCGCCGTACGCGGGCGGAGCGCCGTACGCGGGCGGTGGCCCGTAGGCAGGCGGTGGGCCGTAGGCAGGTGGTGGGCCGTAGGGCGACTGCCCGGGCTGGCCGGAGCCCGCGCCGTACGCGGGCGGCGTCCCGTAGGGCGGGGGCGTCCCGTACGTCGGCGACGTGCCGTAGCCGGCGGGCGGGCCGTACGCGGGAGCGTCGTGCGCCGGGCTCGGCGGCGGTGTCCCGTACTCCGGGATGCTCGATCCGGGCAGGGCAGTCGGCGGTTCCTCGGACCCCCGCTCACCGGACGCCTGCTCACCGGACACGTGCCCACCGGGCACGTGGTGACCGGGCGCCTCGCCGGCACGCGACTGGCCCGCGGGCGACGACAGGTCCGCCACGGCGGCCCCGAACGTCGCGGGCGCCTGGTAGCCCGGGGGCGCGGTGTACGTCGGCGGCGGCTCGTACGCCGGCGGGGCGGTGTAGGCCGCCGAGCCGGTCTCCGGACCGGGGCCGGGCGCCTCGGCACCCGCGACCTCAGCCTTGGCTGTCTCGACCTTCGCTGGCTCGACCTTCGCGACCTCGGGCTCCGACGGCACGAGCTCCGACGGCTCGAGCAACGGCGGCTCGGGCTCCGACGGGTCGGCGAGAGGCCTGGACGGGTCCAGCGGTGCGGACGGCTCTTGTGGCTCGTCGGGGCTGGGCGGCTGCGCAGGAGTGCTCATCTGTCCTCTTCGTCGGGGAACACGATCACGCCGACCGACCGGGCGCGACCGGACCGCGTCCGCGCCCTACCGGCCGTCCGCCCAGAGCTCAGTGACCACCGCGGGCCGACTGCTTGGCGAGGGTCGCGGCGCCGCCCTGGCCGTAGCCGAGGACCTGCAGCACCTTGCCGATCACGATCCCGAGCACGCACACCCCGAGCCCGGCCCACACGAGCCAGACCTGGGCGAAGACCATCGCCAGAGCGGCGATCACGGCGCCCGCGACGACCACCCAGGTGGTGGTCCACGCCGCCACGGTGTGCCCGTGGTTCGTCGGCGGAGCGCTCGGCGGCAGGTGCACCGCCTCGGTGACGGTGGGGTTCTGCGCGCGGTGCGCGAGGGTGTTGTCGGCCATGGTCGACCCTTCTCCAGTGGTTCTGCGCTCACCCTAGCGTGCAGGCCAGGGCGCTTCGTGGCACGTCCGCTGCGACGGTGGACACACGCCTGCGTACCGGGTCACGCGGTGTCAGTGGGGCTCGTCGTCCGCCTGCTCGGTCGGGTCGTCGCCGCGCGACAGCGCGTCCCACTGGTCCCGCTCGTCGACCGGCCTGGCAGCACGCGCCGTCGACCCCGCCGCCGCGCCGTCGCGAGCACCCGTGGCGGCTGCCCCAGCGGTCCGGTCGTGCCGTCCCGCGCCGG
>NZ_LFKW01000118.1:0-347 GCF_001040865.1 Cellulomonas sp. A375-1
ACGCCGCGCGACATCTCGTTCGTGGTGGCGGTCTGCTCCTCGACCGCCGAGGCGATCGTGAGCTGGTAGTCGTTGATCGAGGCGATGATCGTCTCGATCTCCCCGATCGCCCCGACCGCACCCGTGGTGTCGGACTGGATCGCCTCGACCCGACGCGCGATGTCCTCGGTCGCCTTGGCCGTCTCGTTCGCGAGCTCCTTGACCTCACCGGCCACGACCGCGAAGCCCTTGCCGGCCTCCCCGGCCCGCGCCGCCTCGATCGTCGCGTTCAGCGCCAGCAGGTTCGTCTGCTCCGCGATCGTCGTGATCAGCTTGACGACGTTGCCGATCTCCGCCGACGACGTCCC
>NZ_LFKW01000119.1:0-2040 GCF_001040865.1 Cellulomonas sp. A375-1
CGGCACCCACGGGCGCCCCGGCCGCCGTGCCCGGCGCGACGCCTGTGGGTCTCCCCGCCGCAGCAGGATTCGCCGGCGCCCCTGTCCCCGCGCCGCTCGTCGACCCGACGGCCGCGTCGCTCGTCGGACCCCTGGGTGCGGCGGCCATGACCCCGCCGCTCGTCCCGCTGCCGCCGCCGGGCGACGTCGTGACCGGCGGGCCGTCCGGCGACGAGGCGCACGTGCACGCCGCGGACGCGACGCAGGTCATGGCCGCGACGCCGTTCGCGGCCGACGAGACGCAGGTGATGTCCGCACCGCCGTTCGGCGCCGACGAGACACAGGTCGTCTCGTCGCTCCCGTTCGAGCCGGACGACGCGACGCACGTCGCCGCCTTCGCGGCGCCCGAGCAGGACGACGAGCGCGTCGTCGACGGCGAGATCGTCACCGACCGGCTCGACGAGGTGCCCCCCGGACCCGTCGGCGCGGTGCTCGCGCTGGGGGCGAACCTGGGCAACGCGCAGGAGACGCTGCGCACGGCGGTGGGTGACCTCGACCGCACGCCGGGCATCGACGTGGTCGACGTGTCCCCGCTCGCTCGCACGGCTCCGGTGGGCGGTCCGGAGCAGCCGGACTTCCTCAACGCGGTCGTGCTGGTCCGCACCACGCTCTCGCCGCGCGAGCTGCTGCGCGCGACGCAGGCGGTCGAGCAGCGGCACGGGCGCGAGCGGCTCGAGCACTGGGGGCCGCGCACGCTCGACGTGGACATCGTCGTGTACGGCTCGGTGCTCGCGGTGACGGACGACCTCGAGCTGCCGCACCCGCGCGCGCACGAGCGCGCGTTCGTGCTGCAGCCGTGGGCGCAGGTGGACCCGTCGGCGGTGCTGCCGGGCCTGGGCGGCGGTCCGGTGGCCGCGCTGGCCGCGACCGCGCCGGACCGCGAGGGCCTGCGCTGGCTCGCGCTCGACTGGCTGACCGCACCGGTCCCCGCCGCGCAGTGGGACGAGCACGCCGAGCACGACGCCCAGGGGCATCCCTCGCCGCCGGAGTCCTGATGCAGCGCACGCGTTGGCAGACGCTCACGCTCCTCGCGGTCGGGGTCGCGGCCGTCACGTGGCTCGGGTTCTCCGTGCTCGCGGGTCGCGGCGGGCTTCCCCCGCAGGTGCCGTGGCTCGTCGCGGCGGTCGAGGTGCTCATCGCGTGCGTCGTGTTCTCGATGGGCTGGGCGGTGCGGCAGTTCCTGCGCGGCAAGCGGCCCACGCTCGACCCGATCCGGGCGGCGCGCACGGCCGTGCTCGCGAAGGCGTCGTGCTACACGGGTGCGCTCCTCGCCGGGTGGTACGGCGGTCAGACGGTCGTGCTGGTGACCGACCTCGCGACGCACGGCAACGGCGGGCGCGCGGTCGCGGCGGGCATCGCGACCGTCGGCGCGCTGGTGCTCGCGGCGGTCGGGCTCGTCGTCGAGTGGTTCTGCCGCGTCCCGCCGCCGCAGGACGACGAGAAGGCCGAGTCGACGACGTCGCCGCAACCCACGGCCGGCTGAGGTCCGGCGGCAGGGTGTGCGGGACGACGATGGAAGGATGACGGTGTGACCTCCGAACCGACTCCTGCGCCCAGCCAGGCCCCCGACGCGGCAGCGCCGACGAGCGCGAGCCTGCCCTTCGAGCCGCACGGCGTGACGTGGACGCCGGTCTCGCCACGCCTGGCCTCCGCGCGGCTCACGTCGATCGCCCTGGTGCTCGGCCCGGTCGTGCTGCTGCTCGTCGGCCTCGCGCTCGCGACCAAGGCCGTGTGGCTGTGGATCCCCGCGGGCGTCGTCGCGCTGCTCGCCCTCTGGGGTGCACTGCTCGTCCCGCGGCAGGTGCGCGCCATGGCGTACGCCGAGCGCGACGACGACCTGCTGATCCGGCGCGGCATCATGTTCCGCTCGCTCGTCGTCGTGCCGTACGGCCGCATGCAGTACGTGGACGTCAGCGCGGGGCCGTTCGCGCGCCGGTTCCGCATCGCCTCGGTGCAGCTGCACACCGCGTCGCCCGTGACGAGCGCGTCGATCGACGGCCT
>NZ_LFKW01000119.1:2132-2646 GCF_001040865.1 Cellulomonas sp. A375-1
GTCGTGCACGACGAGCACGTCCCCGAGGAGGCGTGGCGTCGGGTCCACCCGGTCACGCCGGCGCTCAAGGGCTGGAAGACGCTCGTGGCGGTCGTCGTGATCGCCGGGTACCAGGCGGCCGACGACGTGCGCTCGGCCGCGGACCTGCTCGGCGGTCCGGGCTGGCTGATCGCGCTGGGGATCGTGCTGCTCGTCGCGCTGATCGGCTGGGGGTACGCGGCGATCGCGTGGCGGCACATGCGGTTCGCCGTGACCGACGAGGCCGTGCACCTGCACTCGGGCGTGCTCTTCCGCACGCAGCGGCAGGCGCGCCTCGACCGGCTGCAGGCGGTCGACGTGGTGCAGCCGCTGCTCGCGCGCCTGGTCGGGCTCGCCGAGCTGCGGCTCGAGGTCGCGGGCGGCAGCGGGTCGGCCGTGCAGCTCGCGTACCTGCGTGAGCCCGACGCGCAGGCGCTGCGCAGCGAGCTGCTCGCGCTCGCGGCGGGGCTGCGGCGCCCGTCGTCGGCCGCCGCGA
>NZ_LFKW01000120.1:0-7526 GCF_001040865.1 Cellulomonas sp. A375-1
GCGACGGCGGCCGACCGCCCTCCCGGTCGGCCGCCGTCGCGACCCACACCCGCTGCGGCGAGCGGGGCGTCAGTAGATCCCGCAGGTCGCGTCCGCGGTCGAGCTCCCGGAGGACCGACCCTTGACCCGGCCGCACGGCGTCGCGGTCTGCACGACCCACGAGCCCACCCGGAGCTCGAACTTGTGCTTCGAGTACGAGCGGCCCTCGTTCGAGACGACTCCCTTGCCGCTCGCGATCACGCCCTCGTAGTCCCAGCCGGGCGTGGACGTCTCGCCGCCGTAGTCGGCGATGCGCGCGCTCGTCACCGAGCTCCCCGACGAGCACCACGACCCGACGTGGTAGTAGGTGTAGAGCGTGTTGCCCGCCGCGGCCTTGGGCGCCCACGTCCACCGCTGCGACCAGCAGCCCGTCGCGAGCGGCGAGACGCGCAGGCCGGTCAGGCGCGCGGTCAGGAGCGAGCTGACCGCCGCGCCGTCGGTCGGCACCTGCGCCCCGACCACGACGTCGACGGTCGCGGGGAGCAGCGTCGCGAGGAACTGCTCGCGCTCCGCCGGCGTCAGGGTCTCCAGGTACGCGACGAGCTGCGGGTCGAGGTCGTCGCCGACCGTGTCCTCGGCGCGTGCGGCAGAGCCTCCGGCGACAAGCAGCGCCGCGGTCAGCACCGCGGTCACGAGCTTCTTCACGTGGTGCACGAAACCCCCTTGTTGGGTCGACGAACGGCCCTGGCCGCCGCAGGTTCCTACCAAAGCAGAGTTCTTTGCAACAATCACTACCTTGCGCAGCAAGAGACTGCTAGGTTCCCCCACATGGCCGCAGAGTCAGACGCGCTGCTGACGCAGTTGCGCAAGGGGGTTCTGGAGTACTGCGTGCTCGCCTGCCTGCACTCCGGCCGCGCGTACGGGCTCGAGCTGGCGACACGTCTGTCCCGTCACCAGGTGCTCTTCGCGAGCGAGGGCACGCTGTACCCGCTGCTCTCCCGGCTGCGCCGGCTGGGCTGGGTCGAGACCACCTGGCAGGAGTCGACGAGCGGTCCGCCGCGCCGGTATTACGAGCTCACCCCGGACGGACGAACGGCCCTCGAGCAGTTCACCCGTGCGTGGGAACCCTTCCGGCAGGACGTCGACACCGTGCTGGCAGAGTCCCGATGACAAGGACGACACCCATGTCAGAGCACCCGCTGGTCCAGGCCTACCTGGCGGACCTCGACCGCGCCCTCGTCGGGTCCGACCCGCGCGAGCACCAGGACACGCTCGACGCGGTGCGCGAGCACCTCGAGGAGGCGCTCGGGGAGGAACCGACGTCCGACGACGTGCGTCGCGTGCTCGCCGGCCTCGGCTCGGTCGACGCGATCGCCGCGGGCACCACCCCGGTCGTCGCGCCGCCGGCGGTCACGGTCCTGCCCGCCGCGCCTGCGCCCGGCAGGGCGGACCCCGGCGCACTTGTAGCGCTCGTCGCCTCGCTCGTCGCGGTGCTGACCCTGTTCCTCAGCCCGTTCGTCGCGATCCCGCTCGCGCTCGTGGCGCTCGTCGTCGCGATCCTGCGGGTGCGGCGGCCCAGCGGCCGCTCGACGCTCGCCTGGTCCGCGCTCGTCGTCTCCGGCACGACGCTCGTGCTCAGCACCGTGCTGGGCCTCCTGCTCATCGCGGTGGGCGACAGCTCCCCCGAACCCGGCCCGGTGCACAGTGAGCCCGCGGCCGAGCGCTGACGTGGCCGCCCAGCGGTCAGCCGACGCCACGCGGGCCGTCCGCCGCGCGGCGTACCTGCAACGGCGCGCACTGCTCGCGCTGCCGCTGCACCAACGCATCGCGCTCGTCCTGCGCGGTGCGGGATCCCAGCAACCACCGGCGGCACGCACCACGCCGTGACGCCGCCCACCCGACGCGCACCCCGGCTGCGGGGCCGCGTCGGACGACCCGCTCCGCAGCCGCGACCTGAAGGAGTCCCCGTGCACCGCCCGACCGCACGGTCCACCGTGCCAGACACCGTCCCCTCCGCCTGGGCCGCACGCGAACCCGCTCGCGAGCTCCTGGTGATGTCCGCCTCCGCACCCGATCGCTGGACGCCACTGCCGGCGGCTGAGCTCGGACCGCGACTGGCCCGCCTGGAGTCGGGCGAGGCCCTGATCGTCACGCTCGAGGTCACCGACACGCGCCTGGCCCAGGTGGTCCGCGCCGTGCCCGGCGAGGGCACGTGCTTCCTGGTCGAGCTCACCGGGGAGCTCGGCACGCACCAGATCGGCACCAGCAACGACCCGGCGGCAGCCGTCACCGTCCTGCCGCGCGTGACGCGCCGCTGCGGTCACGCACCGCTGGTGCGCGTGGGCCCGGGCTGGCGGCACACCGCCCGGACGGCACCCGCGCTCGTCCTGTCGTGGCTGCTGCGCGGCAACGTCGGCGCGCAGTACACCGTCGCACCCTTCCTGTGCGGGGGCTCGTGCCCGTCGCAGAGGACCGCATGACGTCGCGCCCCCTGCGCAGTACGTGAGGCAGGGTGCGGCTGAGCAGGGGGCAGCCGCACCCGACGCACGACGAGGCCCCGGATCGGGGGAACCGGGGCCTCGTCGTGCTGGTCGTCGACGCGAGCGTCAACGCACTCGCGTCACTTCGTGATCGTCACAGCGTCCGTCCCGGTGCTGGCGGACAGCGTTCCGCTGCCGCCGTAGACGGCCTTGATCTGCAGCGTGCCGACGGCCGTGCCGGACACGGAGACCGTGGCCTTGCCGTTGGCGCCGAGCGTGGCCGTGGTGACGAGCTTCCACGAACCGCCCTGCTGCTTCGTGTAGACCTTCACCGAGGCGCCGGCCGTGGACGCTGCCGGGGTGACCGCGACCGTGGCCGAGATCTTCGCGCGCAGCTTGGCCTTCGACGCGGCCGAGACCGACGTCTTCGTGGCCTTCTTGACCACGCTGACCGCCGTCGCCGGCGAGGTCGACGCGGCGTAGCGGGCGTCACCGGCGTAGACCGCGCGGACCGAGAGGGTCGCGGGGCTCGTCGGTGCCGTGAAGGAGTACGACGCGGTGCCCTTGCTGGTCAGGGTCGCGGTGGTGGCCGTGGACCACGCACCGGTGCCCTTCTTGACCTGCACGGTGACCTTGCCGCTCGGCTTCGTGCCGGCGATCCCGCCGGACAGCGTCACCGTGCCGGACACCTTGCCGCCGACCGTGACCGACGTCGGAGCCGTGGCGGCCGCCGCGGTCGCCCGCTTCGCGATCGTCACGTCGGCCGAGACGGTGCCGCTCGCCGCGACCTTCGCGGTGCCGTCGAACGTCGCGGAGACCGTGTACGACCCGGGCGTGAGCCCGGCCGGCAGCCCGACCTTCGCCGACCCGCCGACGAGCGTGAGCCGCTGCGACGTCGAGCCGTAGGTGAGGGTCACCGTGCCGGTGGTCGAACCGCCGACCGCGACGACCCCGGTGACCGGCGTGCCGTACACCGAGTCGGACGTGCCGAGCGCCAGCGCGATCGTCGACAGGCCCTTGGCGAGCAGGAACGAGACGACCTGCGACGACGAGGACGCGGCCGTGGCCGTCTCGCCGAACGTCGCGGTGATCGCGTGCTCACCGGCGGCGAACCCGTCGGCGACCTCGAGCGTCGCGACGCCCTCGACCACGTCGGCCGTGCCGAGCACGGTCTCGCCGTCGAGGAAGGTGACCTCACCGGCGACCTCGACACCCTCGACGGCCGCCGTCAGCGTGACCGGCTCGAGGATGCCCGGGAGCTCCGGGGCGAGCGAGAGCGTCGTCGACGTGGGCGCCAGCACCGAGACCGTGCCGGTGGCCGTCCGGCCCGAGCCCGCGGCGAGCGCCGTGAGCTCGGCGGTCCCGAGCGCCGCGTCCTGCGAGACGACGAGCGCGGCCGTGACCGTGCCGTCGCCGGCGGCGACGAACGAGCCGACCGGGACGCCACCGAGCGTGAACGCGACCGACTCGGCCGCGCGGAACCCGCTGCCCGTCACCGTGACGGTCTCGCCCGGGCCGACCTTCTCGACGCCCGGGGTGAGCGTGCCGACCGTCGCGGAGAGCTCGGCGCACGGGTCACCCTGCACGCCGTACGCGGGGGCCGGGGTCCCCGCCGTCACGCCGTCGTCCTCGCGGACGACGAGCGGCGCGAACGCGTCGGTGCCCATGACGGCGTTGCTCGTGTTGGTCACCGACACCGTGTAGGTGGTCGTGGCCGCCGAGCTCGCCGCCGCGTCGCCATAGGTGGCGACGGGGACCGTGGTGCACGTCTGGCCCGGGGCGAAGACGACCTTGGCCATCTGCATCCCGGCCTTGGCGGTCGCGGTCGTGCCGCCGATCACCGACACGTAGGCAGTGACGGGCTTCGTCGCGGGCTTCGACAGGACGACCGGGACGAGTGCCTCGTCCGGGCCGTTGCCCTCCTCGACCCGTACGGGCGCCGTGTTGACCGTGACCTCGGTCGTGGCCGTGGCCGTGCCGAGTGCGGACGACGCGAACGCGAGGTCCGTGAGGTACACGCCACCGCTGACCGAGTCGCCGAGGCCGACCGCCGCCTTGATCCGGACCTCACGCACGTCCGTCAGGTCGATGTCCACCGACTCCAGCGGGAGCCGGACCTCGTGCAGCACGATCTTGCCCAGCGTCGTGGGGTTCTGCGTGCTCTGCGGGAGCCGGACCAGGGCATTCGGGTTGAGCGCCGAGACCGCCGTGGTGGAGGTCGCACCCGTGCCGTCGACGAGAGTCACCGTCAGGTCCGTGCCGGCGCCGTACGCGACCGACTCGTCCGGCGAGGCCTTGAGCGTGAGGAACTCGTGCGCCGAGGCGTCACGCGCCGAGCGCGGGACCGAGACGCGGATCTCGCCCGTGCCGTTGGTCCACTGCATGCGGGTCATCGGGCTCGCGGGGACGTCACCGCCGAAGCGGACCGAGGTCCAGTGCGGGAGCTGCGCCGAGGCGAGCGTCGTCGAGCAGTACGGCAGGACCTGCGGGACCGCGCGTCCCGACATCGACGCGCACAGCGTGGCCGTGGCCGTGCCGTACGTGCGCACCGCACCCGCCGTGGTGAACGTCGCGATGTCGGAGCGGGCGGAGGCGGGCTGGGTCGCCGAGACGCGGATGTCGAAGTCCTTGATCGAGTCGACCTTCGCACCCGAGCCGTCGAACATCGGCAGGAACTCGTCCTCGCCACCGACCGTCAGGCGGAACCAGCCGGCCATGAGCGTCGTGCCCGTGTCGTACTGCTCGTCGTCGGTGAGGCGGATGGTCGTGTCGACCGCCGCGCCCGTCGTGCCGCAGACCGAGTCGGTCGAGCGGGCCGAGGTGGCGTTGGTGCCCGACCAGTCGTCGGACGTCGACAGGGAGTACTTCGACGGCGTCCAGACCGTGTTGAAGAAGTTGTGGTTCGCACCCATGACCCACACGTCCGTGCGGAGCACGTCGTCGTCGAACGCGTAGCGCGAGTCGTCGTTCATGTGCTGGCCCTGCTGGCTCGACACGTCGCCGTCGCAGTAGGGCAGCAGCAGCATCGTCGGGATGTTCGGCGTCGTCATGCGGCCGAAGTCGACCGGGGCGAGCGGAAGGATCGAGACGATGTCGAACGGGTCGTCGAGGCCGGCGTTGAGCGTGGCCGCCGACGTGACGCCCTCACCACCGCGCGAGTGGCCCATGAGGCCGATGCGCGAGAAGTCGAGCTTGCCGACGAGGTCGGCGGGCGTCAGCTCGACGATGTCGTCGTCGAGCGCCGCGGCGGGCAGGTCCGCCGTTCCCGCGAGCGCGTCGGCGAGCGTGACGTCGGCGTCGGTCTGCGCGTCGTGCAGCGTCGTCGACTTCCCCTCGTTCGCGTCCTCGAAGATCGAGAGCGTGTCGAGGATCAGCTGGCCGCGCGCCTGCGCGCCGTAGTCGAGCGCGAGCTGGTTGTCGTTCGAGTTGATCGCGTTCGCGCCGATCGAGATCACCGCGTAGCCGTGGCTGGCCAGCGCCTCGGCGGCGCCGTCGTAGCCGGCGTAGCTCGGGATGTTGGTCTGCGTGGGCAGGCAGGGCCAGCGCGCGGGGTTGCTGCCCGCGCCGTTGCACGACGTGTGCCGGCCGTGCAGGAACAGCACGACGGGCGCGGCCTCGTCCATGTCGGGCAGGTAGACCTTGCCCTCGACCTCTCCACGGATGCCGCTGATGCCGGCGAGCTCGATGGCCTGGTTGCCGAAGGAGTACAGCGCCTTGGTGTAGGAGTACTCGCCCGGGACCGACGGGTCGGGCGTGCTCTGCGGCGCGTCGTCGATGTCCTCGGGCTCCGGCGCGGGGTCGACGTCGGCGGGCTTGACCGACGTCGTCCCGGCGTCGCTGAACCAGCCGGCCGTCACGCGCTTCGCCGTGAGGACGGAGGCGTCGTCCGTGAGGGCCGTCAGGGTGCGGCCCGAGGGGGACTCCGTGGCGAGGCCCACGGCCTTGCCGTCGACCAGCAGCGTGGGGGCGTCGCTGCGGATCTCCAAGGGACGGTCGAGGTCGAGCGTGACCTCGTACATGCCGCCGAGGTCGGTGACGGTCCAGTTGTCGCCGGAGGCGACCTCACCGTTCGTGGTCGGGGTGGCGGCAGCGTTCGCTGCTGTGGCCACCGTGGTGAGTGTTCCTGTGGTGAGCGCTACGGCGAGGGCAACCGCCGTGAGTCGGCTCGAGCGCGTCGAGGTTCGCACGTCGTTCCTTTGCTTCCGGGAGGTCCCGACGGGGGCGAACGGGACCGACGCCGACGCTACGAAGCGGCGCGCACGCTAGATGAGGTGCACATTTCCAGCGCGTAAATCATGTGCGGAGCATGTTTTCTGCGCGTTACGCGCCCGGAGCAACTACTACCGAATCACCCAGGAGGCGGCGCTGGTGCGCCGAGCGGCATGACCGGCGACCGAGCTCGCCGTGACCGTGGCAGGGCACGCGTCGGGCCACACGCGGGAGGATCGGGAACGACGAAGGGCCCGGCCGTCTGGCCGGACCCTTCGACATGGGTGGAGCTGAGGGGATTCGAACCCCTGACCTTCTCATTGCGAACGAGACGCGCTACCAACTGCGCCACAGCCCCTTGAAGCGGGCTACAGACTAGCCCACGCAGGCGCCCCAAGAAAAATCGAGTCGGTCGGGTCGGTCGACACGCCGCTCAGGCTCACTGCCCCGACGCACGACGACGCGCGAGCACGGCGTCGAGGTCGATCGAGCCGGTGGTCGCCGGCGCGCTGACCTCGGCGGGCACGGTGGCGGCCGGGGTCGACTCGGCCACCGGCGACGCGACGGCCGCCGCCGTCGAACCCTCGAGGTTCTGCAGCGCGACGGGCTCGCGGCGCGGCGCTTCGGGCTTGAGCGAGTACGTGGGCTTGGGCACCGGGACCGGGGACCACGAGTCGTCGACGACCACGCGCGCGATCATCTGGGTCGGCGAGTCCGACGGGCGCACGGCGTGGCCCGTCACGGTGGGCTGCGGGACGACGCGCGTCGCACCGGTCAGGGCGCGCGTGGCACGGGCCCGCGCCTCCTGCGCGGCGCGCGCGGCCTCGGCCATGCGCTCGGCGAACGCGGCGTCGGCCG
>NZ_LFKW01000121.1:0-1323 GCF_001040865.1 Cellulomonas sp. A375-1
GGGACTGCTGCAGGGTCGGTTGACACCGTGACCTGCCCCACGGCCTGGTTACCACTATCGGTGTGGTGGTCAGGCGGGGATGGCTGGCGATTTGGAGCGTAGTTCGAACTCGATCGGGCTGAGGTAGCCCAGGCTGGAGTGGCGTCGGCGGCGGTTATGGAAGATCTCGATGTACTCGAAGATCGCGTTCGCGAGCTCGACCCGGGTGTTCCAGCGTTGTCGGTCGAGCAGCTCGATCTGCATGGAGGACCAGAAGGACTCCATCATCGCGTTGTCCAGGCCGTCGCCGACGGATCCAAACGAGGGCATGAGCCCGGCCCGGCGGATCCTGTCGCCGAACGCCCAGGAGGTGAACTGGGCGCCGTGATCGGCGTGCACGATCCCGCCGGGCGCTGGGTCGCGGTTGCTGATCGCCCTGTCGAGCGCATTGATCACCAGTCGGGTGTCCTGGGTGGAGTCGATCGACCAGCCGATGATCCTGCGGCTGTAGGCGTCCAGCACGCAGCAGCAGTAGAGCTTGCCTTCACGGGTGGGGTGCTCGGTGATGTCGGTGACCCACAGCTCGTTGGGTCGCACCCGGTGGAACTTGCGGTTCACCAGGTCACCGGCGCTCACGACACCCCGCAGGCGTTTGACGCGGGAGGGTCCGGGCAACCCGTAGACCCCGGCGTCGTGCATGAGCATGAACACCAGCCGTGAGCTGACGGTCACGTCCATCGCCATGGTCAGCTCGGCATGCACCCGTCGGTAACCGTAGGTGCCTCGGGAGGCGACATGAACCTCACGGATCAGGCCGGTCAGCCACTGACGGCGCAGCTGGGTCTGTGAAGTCGGTCGGTTGCGGTATCGGTAATAGCCCGGCTTGCTGACGCCCAGGATGCGGCAGCAGGTCAGGACGGGATGCCCGGCGGCGACGAGGGTGTCGATCACCGGGTGGACTCTTTTGGGTGTGGGGCCTCCTGTCCGAGCAGCTTGGAGGCGACCCGCAAGATCTCCACCTCACGCTCGAGCTCGCGGACCCGGGCCCGCGCCCGTCGCAACTCGGCGCTCTCCGTGCGCGGGACGCCCTCGATCTCGCCGCGGTCGATGCGATCCTGACGCAGCCAGTTCTGCAGACAGCTGCCGCTGATCCCGAGATCACCAGCAACGGCGGTCGCGGGCTTGCCGGCCCGCACGAGCGCGATCGCTCGGGTGCGGAACTCGGCCGGATACGGCTTCGGCATGGTTCAGACCTTCTCTCGTGAGAAGCCCGAACCACCAGACCCGAACTGGTAACCGAACCGTGGGGCAGGTCAGAGTGTCAACCAGCCCTGCAGCAGTCCC
>NZ_LFKW01000122.1:0-2144 GCF_001040865.1 Cellulomonas sp. A375-1
ACGCGCGATCGCGACGAGCTCGCGGCGCGCCTTCTCGGCGGCGGCGGCGGCCTCGTCGGACCGGTCCTGCGCCTGGGCGGCGGCGTCGTGCGCGACCTGCGCGTCGGACATCGCCTGCGTGTAGGCCTCGCCGGCCTGCTGGACCTCGAGCTCGGCGGCGTCGGCCTCGGAGCTCAGCTGCGCGAGGCGGATCTCCATCTCGGCGACCGAGCGCTGCGCACGACCGACCGCGGCCTGCGCCTGGCGCACGTCGTCGTCGGACGGCGCGCCCGGGTCGGCGACGGCTCCCGGCGTGCTGACGAGCAGCAGCCCGACCGTCGCTGCGGCGAGCGCACTCGCGCCCCGTGCTCGTCGCACGGCCCCTCGTTCGCCCACGTCGTCGTGCCCCTTCCAGCGGTCCCTGCTCGTGCGTGCCCCTGCGCACGCCACCGGCGGTGACGGACGCGCTCTGCGGACGCTACCTGCGGGAGCCCCAGAAGTGAACACCAGTCACAACAGTCCCACCTTTCACACTAGTCACATATCGGACGAACCGGATGGACGAGACAGGGGATGTTCACCATGCGAGACGGGCGTTTCACGTTGCGGTACGTGGTGCCTACTCTCACCCCATGCCCTGCCGTCGAATGTGTCGCTGACGCGCACGTTCGGCCTGCCCGCCGGCTGCTCGACGTCGATCCGACGAGCACACCGACGAAGGTCCAGCGGGGCCCTCCCCGTTCGAACCGTGCGCGACCCTCCCCTCTCCCGCGGGACGGACGTCGGCTGCCCGAGCTCCCCGCGGATCCCCTTCCCGCCACCAGGAGCACGCAGATGAGCAACGAGAACTGGAACTTCGAGACCCGTCAGGTCCACGCCGGCCAGACGCCCGACCCGACGACCGGCGCCCGCGCGCTGCCGATCTACCAGACGACGTCCTACGTCTTCCCCGACGCCGGCACGGCCGCCGCGCGCTTCGCGCTGCAGGACCTCGGCCCGATCTACACGCGCATCGGCAACCCCACGCAGGAGGTCGTCGAGAACCGCATCGCCTCGCTCGAGGGCGGCGTCGCCGCGCTGCTCGTGGCCTCCGGCCAGGCGGCCGAGACGCTCGCGATCCTCAACGTCGCCGAGGCGGGCGACCACGTCGTCGCGAGCCCGTCCCTCTACGGCGGGACGTACAACCTGCTGCACTACACGCTGCCGAAGCTCGGCGTCGAGACGACGTTCGTGACCGACCCGCACGACGCCGAGGCCTGGCGCGCGGCGATCCGCCCGAACACCAAGGCGTTCTTCGCCGAGACGATCCCCAACCCCAAGTCCGACGTGCTCGACATCGAGCTCGTCGCGGGGGTCGCGCACGAGTACGGCGTGCCGCTCATCGTCGACAACACGGTCGCGACGCCCTACCTCATCAACCCGCTCAAGTGGGGTGCCGACGTCGTCGTGCACTCGGCCACCAAGTACCTCGGCGGGCACGGCTCGGCGATCGGCGGCGTGATCGTCGACGGCGGCTCGTTCGACTACGCGCAGTACCCGGACCGCTTCCCGGGCTTCAACTCGCCGGACCCGTCGTACCACGGCCTCGTGATCGCCGAGGCGCTCGGCGTCGGCTCCGCGTTCGGCGCGAACCTGTCCTTCATCCTCAAGGCGCGCATCCAGCTCCTGCGCGACCTGGGCGCGGCGATCTCGCCGTTCAACGCGTTCCTCATCTCGCAGGGCATCGAGACGCTGTCGCTGCGCGTCGAGCGGCACGTCGAGAACGCGACGAAGGTCGCGCAGTGGCTCGAGGCGCGCGACGACGTGCTCGGCGTGCACTACTCGGGCCTCGAGTCGAGCCCGTGGCACGCCAACCAGGTCAAGTTCGCGCCGCGCGGCGGCGGCGCCGTGCTCGCGTTCGAGATCGAGGGCGGGTCGGCGGCCGGTCAGGCGTTCGTCTCCGCGCTCGAGCTGCACTCGAACGTCGCGAACATCGGCGACGTGCGCTCGCTCGTCATCCACCCCGCGTCGACGACGCACAGCCAGCTCACCCCGCAGGAGCAGGCGCTGTCCGGCGTGACGCCGGGCCTCGTGCGCCTCGCGGTGGGCATCGAGCACATCGACGACATCCTCGCGGACCTCGAGGCGGGCTTCCGGGCCGCCAAGGGTGCCGCCTGACGCTCGTC
>NZ_LFKW01000122.1:2239-4106 GCF_001040865.1 Cellulomonas sp. A375-1
TAGATTGGTTCCCCATGTCCGACGAGTCCTCCGCCTTCGCCCCCGCCCGGGCGCTGGCCAGCACGCGCGCGAGCCGCACCCCGGTCGCGCAGCGGGCTGCCGTGCCCGCGTCGTCGGCATGGCAGGACGGCGACGAGGTCGGGCGTCGGCAGTTCGCCGACCTCGGACCGTTCGCGCTCGAGTCCGGCGGTCGCCTGCCCGCGGTCCGGCTCGCGTACGAGACCTGGGGCGAGCTCGACGAGGACGGCTCGAACGCCGTGCTCGTCCTGCACGCGCTGACCGGCGACTCGCACGTCACGGGCGGGGCCGGCCACGGGCACCCGACGCCCGGGTGGTGGCAGTCGATGGTCGGGCCGGGTGCGCCGATCGACACCGAGCGCTGGTTCGTCGTCGCGCCCAACGTGCTGGGCGGCTGCCAGGGCTCGACGGGACCCTCGTCGCCCGCGCCCGACGGCCGCCCGTGGGGCAGCCGGTTCCCGCAGCTGTCCGTGCGCGACCAGGTCGCCGCCGAGGTCCGCCTGGCCGACCTGCTGGGCATCCGCACGTGGGCGCTCGTGATCGGCGCGTCGATGGGCGGGCTGCGCGTGCTCGAGTGGGCCGCGTCGGAGCCGCAGCGCGTCGAGGCGTTCGCCGCGATCGCGACGAGCGCGCAGACCTCGGGCGACCAGATCGCCAACTTCCACACCCAGCTCGTCGCGATCCACGCCGACCCGAAGTTCCGCGGCGGCGACTACTACGACGCACCCGACGGCGACGGCCCGCACGTCGGGCTCGGGCTCGCGCGGCAGATCGCGCACCAGAGCTACCGCTCGGCGTACGAGCTCGACGAGCGCTTCGGGCGGATCCCGCAGGGCGCCGAGGACCCGCTCGAGGGCGGGCGGTTCGCGGTGCAGTCGTACCTCGAGCACCACGGCGACAAGCTCGTACGACGGTTCGACGCCAACACCTACGTCACCCTCACGCGCACGATGATCACGCACGACCTGGGCCGCGACCGCGGCGGCGTGGACAACGCGCTGTCGCAGATCACCGCGCGCGGGCTCGTCGTGGCCGTCGACACCGACCGGCTGTTCCCGCTCGCACAGGCCGAGCGGATCGCCGCGCACGTCCCGGGAGCGGGACCCGTGCGCGTCGTGCACTCCGACTTCGGGCACGACGGGTTCCTCATCGAGGAGGACGAGGTCGGCAGGCACGTCTCGGAGTTCCTCGGCGAGCTCGTCCGCACCCGCCCCTGACCTGCGCCCCCGCATCGGCGTGCCCGCACGGCAGGATGGGGCCATGACCGCGTCGCTGACCGAGGCCTCGACCGCGCTGCACGACCAGTGGGACCTGCTGCGGCGCTGGGTCGTCGAGGTCGTCGACGACTCCGTCGGCGACGCGCCCTCGGTGCTCGAGGGCTGGACGGTCACGGCGCTCGTCGCGCACCTCGGCCGGGCCATGGACGCGCTCGCCGCGTGCTCCCCGCTGCCGGCCGGCACGGTCCCCCTCACGCTCGCGGAGTACCTCGGGACGTACGCGGGGCGGGCGGGCGACATCGCCGAGACCACGCGCGCACTGGCCGCCCAGGTGGCCGGCGACCCGATCGGCTGGATCGACGACCGCGCGGCGGCCGCGTTCGCGGCGCTCGACGCGCTGACCGCGGCGGGCGACCCCGTGGTGCAGGCCCGCCGCGGGCCCGTGCGCCTGTCGACCATGACCGTCTCGCGCGTGATCGAGCTCGTGGTGCACGCCGACGACCTGTTCGTGTCCGTGCGCCGCGTGCCGGGCGCGGGCGCCGGCCCGGACCCGGTCGAGCCGCGGGCCCTCGACCTCGTCGCGCGCGAGCTGCTCGCGATCGTCGTCGCCCGCGGCGGGTGGGACCTGGAGG
>NZ_LFKW01000122.1:4218-8127 GCF_001040865.1 Cellulomonas sp. A375-1
CGACGTCGACGCGCTCGCCGCCGCGATCGCCCCGCGCTGGACCGGCGACTCCGTGCCCGACCTCGGGCGCATGCTGCCCGTGCTCTGAGGGCCCCGGCACCCGGATTCACCCTGGGCAGCGGCGGCGGCATCGGCCAAGGTGGGCGCATGGGGGTGCCGAGCGGGGAGCCGAACGGGGTGCCGAGCGGGTCTGTCGCGATCGGGCGGGTCCTGGCCGCGATGGACGCCGAGCGCGCGCAGTGGTCGCGCACCGACGGGCTGGGCGTGTTCAGCGACGTGTACCGGGACGTGACGGCGCTCGTCGCGGTGCGGGTGACCGACGGGACCTTCACGCACCCGGACTTCGTCGAGGACCTCGACGTGCGGTTCGCGGGCCTGTTCCTCGACGTGCCGCGCGACCTCGCGGCGCGGCGCTCGGTCAACAAGGCATGGGCGCCGCTCGTGGAGCGTCGCGCGCACGCCGGGCTGTGGCCGCTGCAGCTCGCGCTCGCGGGCATGAACGCGCACATCAACCACGACCTCCCGCTCGCGGTCGTCGCGACGTGCGAGGCGCGGGGAGTGCCACCGACCGCACGCGGTGTCCACGCGGACTTCGAGCGCGTCAACGACGTGCTCGCGGAGGTCGTGCGGCCGCTGCGTCAGTCGTTCCTCGACGCGCGCGTGGTCGCGGCGGGCGGTGAGCTGTCACCCGTGGCCGACCTCGTCTCGAACTTCTCGATCGACAAGGCGCGCGACGCGGCGTGGGCCAACGCGCTCGTGCTGTGGCACGTGCGCGACCTCGGCTTCGTCGCCGCCGCCGCGCGCGACGCGCTCGCCCGGACCGTGGGCCTCGTGAGCCGCCAGCTGCTGACGGTGTTCCCGGACCCGCTCGACCGGCCGTAGCCGCCCGCCCGGGTTCCGGACCTGCGCGTCCCCGGGCCGGGCGATTCCCGGGCCCGGCGCACTACCGGTGGGTAACGTGACGGTGTGATCGCGGCCTACGCACGAGACCTCTCCCCCGACGACCCCGTCGCCGCCCTCGAGGTCGGCGACCGGCCCGAGCCGCAGGCGCGCGAGCACTGGTCCGTCGTCGACGTGCGTGCCGCGGCGCTCAACCACCACGACGTGTGGTCGCTGCGCGGCGTCGGGCTGCGCGCCGAGCAGCTCCCGATGATCCTCGGAACCGACGCCGCGGGGGTCGTCGACGGGCGCGAGGTCGTCGTGCACGGCGTGATCGGCGGGACGTCCGGGCACGGAGTCGGGCCCGACGAGCCGCGTTCGCTGCTGTCCGAGCGGTACCCGGGCACGTTCGCCGAGCAGGTCGCGGTGCCGACGTGGAACCTCGTCGACAAGCCCGCCGAGCTCTCCTTCGTCGAGGCCGCGTGCCTGCCGACCGCGTGGCTGACCGCCTACCGCATGCTCTTCACGACCGGACGTGCCACCCCCGGGCAGCGCGTGCTGGTGCAGGGCGCGGGCGGCGGGGTCGCCACCGCGGCGATCCTGCTGGGGGCGGCCGCCGGGCTCGAGGTGCTCGTCACGAGCCGGTCCGACGAGCGGCGCACGCACGCCCTGACGCTCGGTGCGGCCGCCGCGGTCGAGCCCGGGGCGCGCGTGCCGCGCGTCGACCTGGTGCTCGAGACCGTCGGCCGGGCGACGTGGTCGCACTCGCTGCGCTCGGTGCGTCCCGGCGGGACCGTCGTCGTCGCGGGGGCGACCTCGGGCGACCCGACCGCCGCCGAGCTCACGCGGGTGTTCTTCCAGGAGATCTCCGTGCTCGGCGTGACCATGGGCTCGCGCGACGACCTCCAGCACCTGCTCGCGTTCCTCGCGCGGACCGGCGTCCGGCCGCTCGTCGACCGCACGTTCGCGCTCACGCAGGCGCGCGACGCCGTCGCTCGGCTCGCGGCCGGCCAGCAGTTCGGGAAGATCGTCCTGACGACGTGAGCACGAAGGCGGGCGCACGACGAGGGAGGCGGGGACGGTGAGCGACACGACGGCGACGGAGCCGGCGAGCGGAGCGGCCACCGGTCCGACGACCGCTCCCGCGACGCCCGACGAGGACGTACCCACCGTCGTCTCACCGCCCGGCACGTGGGTGCCCGACGTGCTCGGGCCCGACTACCAGGCCCAGACCCTGTACCTGGCGCCCGACGACGAAGGTGCGGTCGTCGCGACGGTCGTGCGGCACCGACCCCCGTCCGACGAGGCCGTGCGCCCCGCGCGCGCCCTGCTGTACGTCCACGGGTGGTCCGACTACTTCTTCCAGACCGAGCTCGCCGAGCACTGGACCGCGCGCGGCGTCGCGTTCTACGCGCTCGACCTGCGCAAGTACGGCCGCAGCCTGCGCCCGCACCAGACGCCCGGCTACGTCGACGACCTCGTGACGTACGACGAGGACCTCGCCGCCGCGCTGGACCTCGTCCACGAGGAACTCGGGCGGCACGCGCGGGTCGTCGTCATGGGCCACTCGACCGGCGGCCTCATCGCCTCCCTGTGGGCGCACCGCAACCCCGGACGCCTCGCCGGCCTCGTGCTCAACAGCCCGTGGCTCGAGCTCCAGGGCTCGGGCATGCTGCGCCACCTGTCGAGCCCCGCCGTCGCGCAGATCGCCCGCTTCCAGCCCAAGGCGCCGCTGCCCAACATCGACCCGGGCTTCTACAACCGCACGCTGTCCGCGGCGTCCGGCGGCGAGTGGACGTTCGACGACCGGTGGCGGCCCAGCCCGTCGTTCCCGGTCCGTGCGGGGTGGCTGTCGGCGATCATGACCGGGCACACGATCGTCGCGCGCGGGCTGCAGATCGACGTGCCGGTGCTCATGATGGCGTCGTCGCGCACGCTCATCACGCCGCGCTGGAACGACGCGATGCGCTCGGCCGACACCGTGCTCGACGTCGAGCTGCTCGCACGGCGCGCGACCCAGCTCGGTCCGTGCGTGACGGTCGTGCGGATCGCGGGCGGCCTGCACGACCTGGTGCTGTCCGCGCCGCCCGTGCGGGCGCGCGTCTACGCGGAGATCGACCGCTGGTCGGCGGGGTACGGCTGGGCCTGAGGCTCAGCCGCGCACCTCGTCGTGGCGTCCCGTGGCCTCGGCGAGCGTCGGCCCGCCGTCGCCCAGGCGCCACGCGCGCCAGCCGTCGACCTCGACGGGCGTGCCCGCGGCGTACGTCGCGGCCTCGCTCGGCTCGAAGAACCGGGCACCGTCGGCGAACTCGATCGACCCGTCGGGCGCGAGCGTCGCGACGAGGCGCTGACCGCGGCGCTCGCGGAACCACACGAGCGTCACGAGCGCGCGGCGCTGCTTGGCGAGCGTCGCGAGCTCGGGGTACGGCATGTCCGGTCGGCGGGGCGGCGGGGGTGGGAGCTGCACGACGGGCGCGGGGGTGGCAGGGGGGTCGGGGTCGGGCGCCGGCTCCTCGTACGCGGGCTCGTCGAGCGCCTGCTCGTCGAGTGGCTGCTCGTCGTACGCACGCTCGTCGTACGCACGCTCGTCGTACGCACGCTCGCGGTGTGCACGCTCGTCGTGTGCACGCTCGTCGTGTGCACGGTCGTCGTACGCCTGTGCGTCGGGCGCCGGCCGCCGGGGTCCGGGGTGGCCGAACGGCTCGTGCGACGTGCCCAGGACGTGGCTCAGCGGCTCGGCGAGCTGCGCGGGGGCGGGCGCGAGGTCCGACAGGAAGGAAGACATCGACTCGTACAGCGGCGACGCGGTCGCCGGGTAGCCGCGCTCACCGTCCGGGTCGGACGCGGCGGGCATCGGGGCGGTGCTCGTCGTGCGGGACGCGGGCGGCGACGGGACGGGTGCGGGCGGACGCGCCGCGTGCGCGGCGGAGTACGGCGCGCCGCACGGCGCGGGTGGACGGCCCGGCGTCGCGCCCGTGACGTGCGGGTTCGACATTTAAGAGTAGACCTGGGCGTGGTTCACGGGCGGCG
>NZ_LFKW01000123.1:0-2314 GCF_001040865.1 Cellulomonas sp. A375-1
GTGCCCCGCGCGGCCAGGGCGGCCGCGGTGAGCGAGGCGCAGGGCGCGTTCCCCGCCTCGTGGACCGTGCGGCCGTTCGCGCTGAGCGACGTCTCGCTCGGGCAGAGCGTGTTCACGCGCGCGCAGCAGCAGATGATCGCGCTCGCGAAGGCCTACCCCGTCGACCGCCTGCTCGTCGTCTTCCGGCGCAACGCCGGCCTGTCGGTGAACGGCGCGACCGCACCCGGCGGCTGGGAGGAGCTCGGCCCCGCGCCCGACGAGCAGCGCTGGGGCCCCGCCGAGTACGTGCGCGGCCAGAACACGCGCGGCGCGGGCGGTCTGCTGCGCGGCCACTACGGCGGGCACTACCTGTCGATGCTCGCGATGGCGCACGCGACCACGGGAGACGAGGCGATCCTGGCCAAGGTCGACGAGTTCGTCACCGGTCTCGAGGAGTGCCGCGCGGCGCTCGCCGCCACGGGCAAGTACTCCCACCCGGGGTTCCTCGCGGCGTACGGCGAGTGGCAGTTCAGCGCGCTCGAGGCGTACGCGCCCTACGGCGAGATCTGGGCGCCCTGGTACACGTGCCACAAGATCCTCGCGGGCCTGATCGACGCGTACCGCTACACGGGCAACCCGCTCGCGCTGCAGCTCGCGGAGGGCCTCGGGCGCTGGACGTACGCGCGCCTGTCGGCGTGCTCGGCCGAGCAGCTCGAGCGCATGTGGGGCATCTACATCGGCGGCGAGGCGGGCGGCATGAACGACTCGCTCGTCGACCTCTACACGCTGTCCACCGCCGCCGACCGCGCGAACTTCCTCGCCGCCTCGCGGCTGTTCGACCTGCGCTCGCTCGTCACCGCGTGTGCCGAGAACCGGGACACGCTCAACGGCAAGCACGCGAACATGCACATCCCCACGTTCGTCGGCTACGCCAAGCTCGGCTCCTGGACCGGCGACGCGACGTACACCACGGCGACCCGGAACTTCTTCGGGATGATCGTGCCCGGGCGCATGTACGCGCACGGCGGCACGGGCGAGGGCGAGATGTGGGGCCCGGCCGACACCGTGGCGGGCGACATCGGGCCGCGCAACGCCGAGTCCTGCGCGGCGTACAACATGCTCAAGGTCGCTCGTACGTTGTTCTTCGAGCAGCAGGACGCGGCCTACATGGACTACTACGAGCGCACCGTGCTCAACCACATCCTGGGCGGCAAGCGCGACCAGTCGTCGACGACGAGCCCGCAGAACCTGTACATGTACCCGGTCGGGCCCGGTGCCCGGAAGGAGTACGGGAACGGCAACATCGGCACGTGCTGCGGCGGCACGGGCCTGGAGAGCCCGGTCAAGTACCAGGACTCGATCTGGTTCCACGCGGCCGACGAGTCGGCGCTGTGGGTCAACCTCTACGTCGCCTCCGAGCTGCGCTGGACCGCGCGCGGCATGCGGATCGTCCAGGAGGGCGGCTACCCGAACGACGAGGACGTCACGATCCGCATCGCGCAGGGGTCGGGCGCGCTCGACCTGCGGCTGCGCGTGCCCGGGTGGGCCACGTCGTTCGTCGTGAAGGTCAACGGCACGACGGTCGCCAGCACGGCCGACGGCACCGCGACGCCCGGCACGTACCTGTCGATCGACCGCACGTGGGCCACGGGCGACGAGGTCGCCCTGACGATCGCGCTCCCGCTACGCGCCGAGCCGACCGTCGACCGCGCCGACATCCAGTCGCTGCAGCGCGGGCCCGTGGTGCTGTCCGCGCTGAGCTCGTCGACCAAGTACCTGCAGCTCTCGCTGTACGACCGCATGGGCCTCGACGGGTCGCTGTCGCGTGACGTCCGGGCCGACGAGTACGGCTACGTGACCATCGGCGGGCAGCAGTTCGAGCCCGCGTTCTCCGGGCAGGACGTCGCGTACCACATGTACGTGCAGCGCTCGGAGAAGAAGATCGCGTTCGCGGGCGTCGACTCGGGCGCCGCCAACCCCACGCGCACCGACGGCACGTCGTTCCTCGACGACGTGTGGGCCGGGGCGCCGTTCGCCGACAGGCAGGCGTTCCTCGAGCGGGTCCAGACCACGTCCGCGGCCTGGGTCGCGGAACGGTTGATGAGCGCGAGAGACCGGCAGAAGGTGCTGGTCGCGGCCGCGCGTGCGCCCTTCGAGCGTCCGGCGGTGGCCCGATGAGCGCCGTCGACCTCCGCCCGGGCGTGCGTCTGAGCCGGCTGGTCGCGGCGGTGGCGGCCGTCGCGCTCGTCGGGACCGGGGCGCTCGTCGGGACGTCTGCGGGTGCGGCGCCGCGATCGGTGGCGCTCGAGCGTGGACCCGCTGCCGTGCCGGCGGG
>NZ_LFKW01000123.1:2419-5034 GCF_001040865.1 Cellulomonas sp. A375-1
ACGAGACGGTCGCGAGCAACGTCGCGCTGATCGCCGCGCCCACCGTGAGCTTCGTTCCCGGGTGGAACCGCGCCTCGGCGCTCAACGACGGCACCGAGCTCACGCCCGACGGCCACGGCTCGGTGTGGGGCACCTACAGCGACTTCGTCGCGCAGCACTGGGCGCAGTACGACTGGGAGTGGCCGGTCACGGTCGACCGGTCCGCGGTGTGGTTCTGGAACGACGTCGCGAGCGCCGGCAACGTGCAGAACCCCGCCGCGTGGCACCTGGAGTACCGGGACGCCTCGGGACAGTTCCAGCCCGTGAGCACCACGACGTACCCGATCGCGACGGGCGCGGGCGCGATCCTCGGTCCGAACGAGGTCACGTTCACGCCGGTCACGACGACCGCGCTGCGCCTGGTCCTCGACGCGGAGGTCCGCGGCGACCCCGACCCGTACTACGCGGTCGCGTCCACCGAGTGGCAGGTGTGGGGCACGGGCGGCACCGAGCCCGAGGTCCCCGTGGACCCGAACGCCCCGATCGCGGTCGAGGACGTCGCGGTGCGCACGCTCGTCGGCCAGGTGCCGACCCTGCCCGACGAGGTCTGGGTGCTGCCCGAGAACGGCCCGCTGGCCTACGTCGACGCGACGTGGGACCCCGTCCCGGCCGACGCGGTCGACGAGCTCGGCACGGCCCTCGTGGAGGGCGCCGCGGGCGACACGGAGCTCGCCGCGACCGTCCACGTCGTCGCCGACCTCGCCTCGCCGGTCGAGGAGGTCGACCACACGACCACGGTCACCACGCCAGGCGTGGCACCCGTGTGCGCGCGCTCCGTGACGGCGTGGCACGCGGACGGCAGCGCGGCGTCCACGACGCCCGTGACCTGGGACGCGGTCGACCCGGCGGACTACGCCGAGGCCGAGTCGCTGTTCGCGGTCGAGGGCGTCGTGGGGGGCTTCGCGCCGCGCGTGGAGTGCACCGTGTGGGTCGTCGCCCCGGCGTCCGACGACGAGGGCCCCGGCGTCGCGGTCGACGTCGACTCCGCGCCCGCGTCGTCGGGCTGGTACACCGCGTCGCCGCAGGTGAGCGTGCGCGTGGTCGAGGGCGGTGCGCCCGTCGAGTCCGTCGAGGTGCGCATCGGCTCCGGCGACTGGCAGCCGTACACCGAGCCGGTCACGGTCGAGGCGGAGGGCACGGTCGCGGTCGCGGCACGCGCCACCGACAGCGAGGACCGCACGGGCGAGGCGACGCGCACGCTCAAGGTCGACACGCGGGCACCCGTCACCGAGGTCGCCCACGCGCTCGGCGCGACGTCCGCGACGTTCACGCTCACGCCGACGGACCCCGAGCCCGGCTCGGGCCTCGCCCGGACCCTGTTCTCGTACGGGCCGAGCGCCGACCCGGAGTCGAGCGAGAACGTCATGTGGGCCACGTACGAGGAGCCGTTCGGCGTCTCGCTCGACCAGGACGCCACCGTGTACGTGCACGTCCGCTCGCAGGACCTCGCCGGTCACCAGGAGCAGACACGCACGACCGAGCTCGCACCTGTGGCGCCCGTGGTCGTGACGCCCGTCGCGCCGGTGCTGACCGCACCGCGGTGCGTCGAGGGTGAGGTCATCGACGGCTCGATCGCCGTGCCGTCGGTGCCAGGCGTCGTCTACACGGTCGACGGCCAGACGGTGAGCGGTGCGATCCCGATCGCCGCGGGCGCCACCGTGCGCGTCGAGGCGCGCCCCGCCACCGGGTACGCGTTCGCCGGCGAGGCACAGGTGGTCGAGTACCTGCTCACCGCGACGACGCCCGACTGCACGCCCGACCCGCGCGAGGTCGAGCCCGGCACCGTGACGGTCGCGGGTCAGGCGCGCGTGGACCAGCGGCTGACCGCCACGGCGGCCGGCTGGGGTCCGCCGGGGGTGCGCCTGAGCTACCAGTGGTACGCGAGCGGCAAGGCCGTCGCGGGCGCCACGGCGCGCACGCTCGTCGTCGCCCCGGCGCACGTCGGCAAGCGTCTGGCGGTGCGCGTGACCGGGTCCGGGGACGGTCTCGTCTCGCGGTCGCTGCTCTCGGGCCAGACCGCGGTGGTGGTCAAGGCGACGTTCGTCGCGCCGAGGCCGACCATCGCCGGGACCGTGGCGGTCGGGAAGACCGTGACCGCGCGGACGGGCACGTGGAAGCCCGTCGCGACGCTCACGTACCGCTGGTACGCCGACGGCAAGCCGATCAGCGGGGCGACGAAGTCGACGCTGCGGCTGTCGAAGGCGCTCGCGGGCAAGAGGCTGACGGTCCGCGTGACCGGCAGCCGCCCCGGGTACGTCACGGCGTCGGTCGTCTCGGCCGCGCGCACCTGGCGGCTGCAGTCGTCGACGCCACGGATCACCGGAACTCCGGCCGTGGGGCGGACGCTGCGGGCCCTGCCGGGCACGTGGACGGCGGGGACCCGGCTGACCTACCAGTGGAAGGTCGACGGAGTCGCGATCAAGGGCGCCACCGGCCAGAGCTACAAGGTACGAGCGGCCGACCGGGGCGACCGGATCACGGTCAGCGTCACCGGCACGAAGAAGGGATACACGACGGCGACCCGCACGTCGCCGGGGGTGCGCATCCGCTGATGCGCCCGGAGCCGACCGCCCCCC
>NZ_LFKW01000123.1:5085-8146 GCF_001040865.1 Cellulomonas sp. A375-1
GCCCCCTCCCAGCGGCGGGCGGTCGCGTGCTGCCCGTCCCGACGTCAGCGGGTGCGGGCCCTCGGGTCGAGTCGCAGGGCGTCGCGCATCGTGAAGAACAGGTCGGTCTGGTCCGTCAGCCCCGCGACGCTCGCCGCCCACGGTCCGTAGGCCGCCACCCGCACCTGGCTGCCGGTGTGCTGCTGCGAGCCGCCCTCCTCGGCCGTCCCGTACGCGACGGTCATGTTCTTGCCGTCGGCGGTGACGAGCGTGCGCGTCAGCCCGGGCGTGGTGGAACCGGCTGCCACGATCTGGCTCGAGTGCGCGTGGTCCGCCGTCACGACGACGAGCGTGTCGCGGTGCTTCTTGGCGTACGCGAGCGCGACCTGAGTGGCCTCGTCGAGGTCGACCGTCTCACCGATCTGCCCGCACGGGTTCGCGGCGTGGTCCTGCTTGTCGATGCTCGCGCCCTCGACCTGCAGGAAGAAGCCCTTGCGCGCGCGGGGCTGGTCGAGCAGGTCGATCGCCTTCGTCGTCAGCTCGGCGAGGGTCGGCGCGGAGCCGTACGCCGGGTTCGGCGTGCAGCGCACCGCGGGCTCGCCGCCGCCGGTGTGCGTGGCGAGCGGGCCGTTCCAGCGCACCGGCAGGTTGCCCGCGCCGAACAGCCCGAGCACGGGTCGCTTCTGGTCGGCGGTGCGGACCTGGGCGAGACCCGCCTCGTCGGTCACCACCTGGTAGCCACGCTCGGTGGCCTGCTGCAGCAGCGTCTTGCCCGCCCACGGACCGGCGACGGCCGTCTCGCCGAACGACTTCGCGCCGCCGCCGAGCGTGACGTCCGCGCGGGTCGCCAGGATCTGCTCGGAGATCGAGCCGAGACCGCCGTACTCGAGCGCGTTCGTCGGGCAGGTCTTCGTCGTCGCGACCGGGCCGTAGCAGGACCGGCTCGTCACGTGCGAGGCGAGGACCGCGGGCGTCGCGTCCTGGATCTCCGCGGTCGAGACGTTGCCCGTGCGCAGGCCGTTGGCCCGCGCGAGCTCGAGGATCGTGCGCTGCGGCTTACCCGTGACGTCGACGGAGACCGCGCCGTTGTACGACTTGGTGCCCGTCGCCCACGCCGTGCCCGACGCCGCCGAGTCCGTCACGTAGTCCGGCTTGCTGTCGGCCTTGTCGAGCGCGTACGTCGTGTACTGACCGGTCACGGGGAGTGCGTCGAGGCCCGCGAACCGGCCCGCCGCGCCCAGCGCGTAGTTGCGGGCGACGGTGATCTCCGAGTCGCCCATCCCGTCGCCGATCAGCAGGATGACGTTGCGGGCGTGCCCGCCGACGAGCTGCTTGCGCAGCTGGTGCGTCTGGTCGCCGGCGATGCGGCGGGCGTCGCCGTTGCCGGCCAGGCTGCCCGTGGCCGCCCAGCCCGTCGCGGCGCCGGCGGTCAGCGCCAGCGCGATCGTCGCGACGGCCGCGGGGCGCAGCATGCGTGTCCTCATCAGGGTGCTCCTCGATGTGGTGCCCCGCCGCCCGATGCGCGCGGGTGGCACCACTCCACCGACGTCGGGTGGCGCGCAGCCGCCGCGCGGGTGTCGTGCGCTGGAGCACCGGACGACGATCCGGCAAACGCGGGCGAACCGGACGGAGCGCCGGTGCCCGTCGGGTCGAGAGCGGGCGGGGCTATGCTCGCGCCGATGCCCAGGGGTGTGCGCCTCCTCCTCCTGGCGAGCCTGACCCTGGTGTGGGTGGGCGCGCTGGGCCGGCTGCGCGCGTTCGCCCAGCTGTGCCTGCCGCCTGACTCCCTGGACCGACTGACGCTGCACGTGACGTCGGTCGCGCGCGCGGTCGGGTGCGTGCAGGGCGAGGCCGGCCCGGACGCGCTGACGCGGTCCGTGGTCCTGGCTGCTGCCGCGTTGCTGCCGCTGCTGCTCCTGCGCGAGCTGCTGGTGAGCCTGCACGCAGCTGGGCTCGCGGCGCCGCTCGTCGCGCTCGTGCGCCGGCTCGTCGGGGGTCTCGAGCTGCAGCCTGTGGGCACGCTCGTCGTCGCCCATGCGGGGCCCGCCCGTGCCTCTCGGTGGCCGTGGCGCTCCGCCGTCGGGCACTCCTCCACCTGGTCGCACCGGGGACCGCCGCGGTTCGTCTGAACCGCCGCCCGTCCCCGTACGTCCGACCAAGGAGTCCTCGTCATGCCCGCACCACAGTCCCCGCAGCCCACGTCCCAGAAGTCCCCTTACCCGACCCGCGACCAGCGTCGCGAGCTCGCGCGCCAGCAGGCCCGCGAGGCGCGGGAGCGCCAGCAGCGCGCGGCCCGGCGCACGCGCCTCGTCGTCGTCGCGGTCGTCGTCGTCGCGGTCCTCGGGCTCGTCGCCGCGCTCGTCTCCGCCGTCCTGCGTGCTCAGGAAGGCCGGGTGGTCGCCGCCGACGTCCTGTACCCGACCCAGTCGCCCGCGCTCGCGGACGTCACCCTTCCCGCGACGGCCGACCCGCAGACCGGCGGGCTCCCGGTCAGTGCGGCGGGTGTCGGGTCGGTCGGCGACGGGGTCACCGTCGACGTCTACCTCGACCCGATGTGCCCGTGGTGCGGCGTGCTCGAGCAGGTCAACGGCGACGACCTGGCCGAGCTCGTCGCGCAGCAGGGCGTCACGGTCGTCTACCACCCGGTCGCGGTCCTCGACGAGCTCTCCCGCGGGACGGTCTACTCGACGCGCGCGGTCAACGCGCTCGGCGTGGTCGCGGACCGCGCGCCCGCGGCGTTCCCGGCGTTCCTGGCATCGCTGTTCGCCGAAGGCACGCAGCCGGAGGAGGGCTCGGAGGGCCTCGACGACGACACCCTCGCGTCGCTCGCCGAGTCCGCGGGCGTGCCGGCTGACGTGACCGCGACGTTCACGACCAGCACGCCGAAGGGTCGGCTGTTCGCCGGGTGGGCCGCCGCGACGCCCGCGCTGATCCCGCTGAACGCCCAGGGCAAGGCCGTCACACCGACCGTGCTCATCGACGGCGAGCGGTGGGAGGGCGACTTCACGGTGCCCGGGACGCTGCGAGCCGCGGTCGAGGCCGAGATCGGCTGACCGTGCGGCGGGGGCGGCCCCCCCCGCGG
>NZ_LFKW01000123.1:8228-18212 GCF_001040865.1 Cellulomonas sp. A375-1
TCAGGTGATGACGACGAGCGTGCCGGCCGGGACGCGCTTCCAGAGCAGGTCGGCGACCTCGTCGGACAGGCGGATGCAGCCGTTCGACACCTCGCCGCGCGAGCGCAGCGTCGTCGTGTGGAAGGCCGTCGCGGACGTGCCGGTGCGCGTGTCGTAGTCGTCCATGGTCTCGCTCTGCGTGGACAGCAGGATCACGCGCGGTGTCGTCGTGCCCGGCTGATCCCAGAACGCCCCGACGACGAACTGCGGCCCCGGCGGCGTGGGTCGCGACGGCGACCCGGTGGCGAGCACGGGGTGCGTCGTGACGTTCTGCCCGTCGTCGATCGTCACGGTCTGCGCGGACGTGTCGACGGTGACACGCCAGTCGGTGCCGCCGGGCGTGGTGTCGGCCGCCCGGACCCACGCCGTGCGCTCGTTGACGCGCGTCGCGTCCTGGCTCGGCAGCGCGCCGCGCGCGGCGACCATGACGCGCAGCCAGCCGCCGCGCGCGTCGACCACGGGGACGGTCGTGGCGATCCCGAGCGTCCGTGCCGGCAGCACGCCGACCGGCCGGCCGTGGGGCGCGTCGTACGCGGCGGTGTCGCGCACGACCGACGCCGTGCGCCAGCGGCCGAGCGTCGCGTCGTCGTTCTCGAGCTGGGTGAGGCCGTCGAGCGCGAGCAGACCGGGCACGACGTGCACCGGGTCGATGACGGTGAGCGTCGTCAGGTCGGGGAGCGGCTCGGGGGACGGGACGGCGGCCTTCGCGACCGTGACGTCCTCGTGCACGACGACGGCAGGCGCGATCGGGTCGGCGTCGACCGTGCCGGACGAGGCGCACCCAGCGAGGGCCGCGACGAGGGTCGCGACGAGCAGGGCCGCGGCTGACGCGCGTGCCCGTCGGGGCCGTGCGGTGGCGCCCACGCAGCCTCCCTCGTCGTCCGGGTCGTCCCGATCTCATGGTGCCGCAGGACGCGGCCGTGCACCCGGTCGCGTCCGCGGCGCGGGTGGCGGACCGCCCTCGGCGGGCGGGCGGCGGACCCGGAGGGACGAGGCACTACGCCGTTCGGGTGGTCCGAATTGTCCGATCTTGCGGTGGTGTTCACCCGGCCGGACGATGGGCGGACGTGGTGCCGTGGCGCCGCGGTACGCGCGTGCCCGCCGGTGCGTGCGTCCGGCGATCGACGACGAGGAGACCGACGTGGCCGAGGAGCTGAGGTCGCCGATCCGGCAGGGTGCGCACGACATCGCGGTCGAGCGCGAGCGGATGCGCCGTCGCCGCGTCTACCGGCTCGCCGCGCTCGTCCTGCTCGGGGAGGCGTGGGTCATCGCGGCCGCATTCCTCAACCGGTCGCCGTTGCCGCAGCTGCCGACGATGGACCCGTTCCTCGTGACGATCATCGTGTTCTTCGTCGCGATGCTCCTGCTCGTCGTGCTGACGACGGTCGGGACGTCTCGCTCGCCGCACCTCGTCTACCGCCCCGAGCAGGTGGACGTGCGGCTCGACGACGTGATCGGCATCGACCCCGTGAAGGAGGACGTGCGCCGCTCGATCGACCTGTTCCAGACGCACCGGCGGTTCGCCGACCAGATGGGCGGCACCCCGCGCCGCGGCCTGCTGTTCGAGGGCCTGCCCGGGACCGGCAAGACCATGACCGCCAAGGCGATGGCCGCCGAGGCGGGCGTGCCGTTCCTGTTCGTCTCGGCCACGTCGTTCCAGTCGATGTACTACGGCGCGACGGCCCGCAAGATCCGCGCGTACTTCCGGGCGCTGCGCACCACGGCCCGGCGTGAGGGCGGCGCGATCGGGTTCATCGAGGAGATCGACGCGATCGCACTGCGCCGCGGCGGGATGCTCGGTGCGGTCCCGTCCGGGATCCCGTCCGCCTCGTCGTCGTGCGTCTCGGCCTCCTCCGGGCTGCTGCCGGGACTCGGCGGGACGACGACGAACGCGGTCGTCTCGGAGGGCACCGGCGGGGTCGTGAACGAGCTGCTCGTGCAGATGCAGTCGTTCGACGAGCCGACGGGCACCGACAAGCTCGTCAACCGCATGATCGCGGCCGTCAACCTCCTGCTGCCGGGCCACAAGCAGCTCAAGCAGCGCCGCCCGGGACGCGCGCCGATCCTGCTGATCGCCGCGACCAACCGCGCGGACTCGCTCGACCCCGCGCTCCTGCGCCCGGGCCGGTTCGACCGGCACCTGACGTTCTCCACGCCCGACGCGCACGGTCGTCGGGCGCTCGTCGACCACTTCCTGGCCCGGCGCTCGCACGAGGTCTCGCTCGACGACCCCGCGCTGCGCGACCGCATCGCGGCGGCGACCAACGGGTGGACGCCGGTCATGGTCGAGCACCTGCTCGACGAGGCGCTCGTCAACGCGCTGCGCCGCGGCTCGACCACCATGTCGTTCCACGACGTCGAGCAGGCGCGCATCACCGAGATGGTCGGGATCGGCCAGCCCGTGCGCTACACCGAGGCCGAGCAGCAGCTGATCGCGACGCACGAGGCCGGGCACGCGACCGTCGCGTGGCTCGTCGCGCCGAACCGGACGCTCGAGGTGCTGACGATCATCCGCCGCGGCGAGGCGCTCGGGCTGCTCGCGCACACCGACTGCGAGGAGGTGTGGACGCACTCGCAGTACGACCTGCAGGCGCTCGTGCAGATCGCCATGGGCGGATGGGTGGCCGAGGAGCTGTTCTACGGGCACACCTCGACCGGTCCCGCGAGCGACCTCGCCGCCGCGACCAGGACCGCCGCGCAGATGGTCGGGGCCGCGGGCATGACGGGCTCGCTCGTCTCGTTCCTCGCGGTCGACCGGGACCTGGTCTCCGCGGTGCTCGCCGACCCGGCGTCACGCGAGCAGCTCGAGGGTGTGCTCGACGAGGCCCGGTCGACCGTTCGGCGCCTGCTGTCCCGCAACCGGCACCTGGTCGAGGCGCTGCGCGACGCGCTGCTCGACCGGCACGAGCTGATCGGCCCGGAGATCACCGACGTGCTCGAGCGCGCGCAGTCGATGGCCGAGGTCCGCGCCGCACGTCCGGTGCTGGCCAAGGCGATGGCCGGCCGCCTCGGCAGCAACCCGGCCGCCTGACCCGTCGGCCGACCACGCCGCCGATAGCCTGCGGGTGTGCCCGAAGGTCATACGGTCCACCGCATCGCCCGCCAGCTCGACGCCGACCTCGTCGGCCGCGCCCTGCGGGTGAGCTCGCCGCAAGGGCGGTTCGCCGCCGGCGCCGCACGGCTCGACGGCCAGGTGCTCGAGCGCTCGTCGGCCGTGGGCAAGCACCTGTTCCTCGAGTTCGCAGGCGGCGACGTGCTGCGCGTGCACCTCGGCCTGTACGGCGCGTGGGACTTCTACGGGCGGCTGTCCCCGATCGTGGCGGGCGAGGCCGCGTGGGGGTCGCTGGGTGCGCCGCGGCTGCGGCGAGCGGTCCGCATGGGGGAGGACGAGCGTGAGTCGCCCGCCGACGAGGGCGGCCTCGTCGCGGGTGTGCCGCACGGCGACGCGTTCCCGCCCGAGCCCGTCGGCCAGGTGCGCGTGCGCCTCGCGACAGACGAGACCGTGGCGGACCTGCGCGGACCGTCGGCGTGCGAGGTGCTCGACCCGGAGGCGGCCGCGGCGGTCGTCGCACGGCTCGGACCGGACCCGGCCACGGAGAGCGACCTGGCTGCCGCGGGTGCCGAGATGGTGCGCCGCCTGCGCGCGCGGGGCGTCGCCGTCGGGCAGCTGCTCATGGACCAGTCGGTGGTCGCGGGGATCGGCAACATCTACCGCGCCGAGCTGCTGTTCCGCGCGCGGCTCGACCCGTGGACCCCGGGCAAGCAGGTCCCGCCGGCCGTCGCGCTCGCGCTCTGGCAGGACTGGGCCCGCCTGCTGCCCGACGGCATCGCGACCGGCGTGATGATCACCCGGGAGGACCTGACCCCCGACGAGCGCCGCGCCGCCCTCACGGACAAGGCCCTGCGCCACTGGGTCTACGGCCGCGCAGGCGAGCCCTGCTACGTCTGCGGCACCCCGATCACGGTCGAGGACATGGCCTCCCGCAAGCTCTACCGCTGCCCCACCTGCCAACAGCGCCCCTGACCGACCCATGCCCCTCCCCGGACCCCCGCGCGGGACCGGTGTAGGGGGCAGGCATGATGGTCGGCATGGAACTGCGAGTGTTTACCGAGCCTCAGCAGGGGGCTACCTACGACGACCTGCTGCGCGTCGCGCGCGCGACCGAGGACCTGGGTTTCGACGCCTTCTTCCGCTCCGACCACTACCTGGGCATGGGCACCGAGGGCCTGCCGGGACCGACGGACGCGTGGACCACGCTCGCCGGCCTGGCGCGGGAGACGAGCCGGATCCGGCTCGGCACGCTCGTGTCGTCGGTCACCTACCGCTACCCGGGGATCCTGGCGATCCAGGTGGCGCAGGTCGACCAGATGTCGGGCGGGCGCGTCGAGCTCGGGCTGGGCACCGGATGGTTCGAGGCGGAGCACCGCGCGTACGGCATCCCGTTCCCCGCCAAGCGGTTCGGTCTGCTCGAGGAGCAGCTCGAGATCGTCACCGGGCTGTGGGGCACGCCGGTCGGGGAGAAGTACGGCTTCGCGGGCGAGCACTACACGCTCGAGGACTCACCGGCGCTGCCGAAGCCCGTGCAGCAGGTCCACGGCCGCCCGGGTGTGCCCGTGATCGTCGGCGGTAACGGCCCGGTGCGCACGCCCGCGCTCGCGGCGAGGTTCGCGAGCGAGTTCAACCTCTCGTTCCCCGAGCTCGACACGGTCGCGGAGAAGTTCGCGCGCGCCCGCGCGGCGTGCGCGGCGATCGACCGCCCCGCCGACGATCTGGTGCTCTCCGCGGCGCTCGTGCTGTGCGTCGGCAAGGACGAGGCGCAGTTCCGGCAGCGTGCCGAGGCGATCGGCCGCGAGCCCGACGAGCTGCGCGCCCACGGGCTCGCCGGCACGCCGGACGAGGTCGTCGAGCGGCTCGGCTGGTTGCGCGAGCAGGGCGCGAGCCGCGCCTACCTGCAGGTGCTCGACCTGGCCGACCTGGACCACCTCGAGCTCGTCGCGAGCGAGGTCGCGCCTCAGCTCGGCTGAGCGTCGCGCTGGTGCTCGGGCGTCGGTCCGGGCACCAGCGCGTCCTCGTCGGACGCGACGTGCGAGGCCACGGCCGGGTCGTCGTCCGGGTCGCCCGAGGTCGCGCGGGGCGCGTGCGTCTCACGCAGCAGGTCGAGCACGACGGTCGCGGCCAGCACGACGAGCGCGACGTTGCGCGCCGCGAGCACGAGCGTCATGCCCACGCCGCCCGTCGTGATCTGCGGGTATCCCCACGGGAAGATGAGCTGCGTCGCCCCCGCGATCGCGGCGACGAACCACGCGGTCGACCGCCACCCGGGCAGGCGCAGCGCGAGCGCGACCGCCACCGGCGGCGCGATCCACCCGATGAACTGCGGCGACCCGACCTTGTTCAGGACGATCAGCAGCGTCGCGATCAGCAGCGCGCCGCGCACCAGCAGCTGGGCGCGCGCGGTCTCGTCGGACCACAGGCGCGGCCCCAGTCGGCGGGCGCACCACCACAGGAACACCCCCGCGGCGGCGATGCCGACGAGGAACAGCACGCCGAGCGCGTCCGCCGCGCCCTGCGCGCCCGGGCCGTGCACCTCCCACGTGATGAGCTCGGCATTGAGCTCGACGCCCACCTCGGGGTCGACGAGGCTCGCCAGCAGCCACGGGGTCGCACCCACGGACTCGGCCTGCAGCCCGCGCTCACCCTGCTCGGTGAGGAACGACAGCAGGTGCTCCCGGCCGCCGCCGAGGACGACGAGCGCGACGACGCCCGCGCACACGAGCGCGGCGGGCAGCACCACCTCGCGCCAGGGGCGGCGCACGACGACGACGAGCGCGAGCAGCAGCGCGCCGGGCGCGGCCTTGACCCACGCCCCGGCCGTCAGGAGCGCGGCGGCCATCCGCGGGCGTCGCAGCGCGACGACGAGCGCCCCGACCACCAGTGGCGCGACGACCGCGTCGAGCCGCCCCATCGCGACAGGCCCGAGCAGGGCGGTGAACCCGACCCACCACCACGCCCCCGCCGTGGTGCGCTCGATGTGCCGGTGGCCGACCACGCGCGGCGCGTGCAGCAGCGCCACCAGCCCCACGGCGTTGAACGCCGTGACCCACAGGCTCCACGCCAGCGCGTACCCCGTGGTGCTGTCCGTTCCGCCGGTCGCGGCGGTCAGCATCGGGACGAGCGCACCGACGGGGTAGACCCACGGCCCGTCGAGCACGGGCCACGTGCCGTCGTTCAGGCCCTGCCACATCCACCAGCGGTACAGGTCGATGTCCCAGAACGTCTGCGCGGGTCGCAGGAACACGCCCAGCACCAGCAACCAGGCGTGGACCAGCAGGAACGCGACCCAGACGGCCAGGGTCGAGCGGCGCAGGCGGTGCAGCGGGGCCTCCGTGCTGGCGGGCCCCGTGCGGGACGAGGCGGTGGTCGGGCGGACTACTGGAGCGGCGGGGTGACGACGCCGGTCTGCGGACCGGCCGGCGGCAGGACGATCGGTCGCTCCTCCTGCAGCAGCGCGTCCGGGTCCCCCTGGTCCGGCGCGTCGGGCGGCGGCGGCGCGACCGGTGCGGTCGCTGCCACCGGGTCCGGCGCTCCGCCGGGAACCACGCGGTCCGGCCAGGGCGGGGTGACGGGCTGGTCGTTCTCGGACATCTCGGCCTCCCGAGTCGCAGCGGACGTTACCGCACGACCATGTCATGCGGACGTTCTCGCTGCGCGTCGGGCGCGGACCACTACCCTCCGTCACGGGGGACGGGACGGTCGTCGACCGCTCGTGCACGCAGCGCGCCGGACGACGAGCCGGACGAGGAGGAGGACTGACGTGGCGGTTGAGGTCGAGCCCCAGCAGGGACGCTGGTTCGGGTGGTCGGTGCACGGCGACGGCAAGACGATCTCACCGGGCACGGTCGTCGCCCCCGACGAGCGGCTGTCGTGGCCGCGGACCATCGGCATCGGCATGCAGCACGTGGTCGCGATGTTCGGCGCGACGATCCTGGTGCCGGCCATCACTCACTTCTCGGCCCAGACGACGCTGTTCTTCTCGGCGATCGGCACCTTGGGCTTCCTGCTCATCACCCGGAACCGGGTACCGAGCTACCTCGGCTCGAGCTTCGCCTTCCTCGCTCCCATCGCTGCCGCAGCGGCGAGCGGCGGGCAGGCGGTCGCCGTCGGCGGCATCCTCGTCACCGGTGTCGCGCTCGCGCTCGTCGGCCTGGTCGTGCACGTCGTCGGGACGCGCTGGATCGAGGTGACGATGCCGCCGGTGGTGACCGGCACGATCGTCGCGCTGATCGGGTTCAACCTCGCGCCCGCGGCGTGGGGCGTCAACGAGACCAGCGGGTTCCGCGCCGCGCCCGTCACCGCGCTGTGCACGCTGGGCGCGATCATCCTGTGCACCGTGCTGTTCCGCGGGCTCATCGGCCGGCTGGCGATCCTCGTCGGCGTGCTGATCGGGTACGCCGTCGCCGTGATCCGCGGTGAGGTGGACTTCGCCGTCATCGGGGACGCGCCGCTCGTCGGGCTGCCCACGTTCGTCACGCCGCGCTTCGAGGTCGGCACGCTCGCGCTGTTCCTGCCCGTCGTGCTCGTCCTGATCGCGGAGAACATCGGCCACCTCAAGTCGGTCACCGCGATGACGGGACGCGACCTCGACCCGGTGACCGGCCGCGCGCTGTTCGCGGACGGCGTCGCGACCACGCTCGCCGGCCTCGGCGGCGGGTCCGGCACGACGACGTACGCCGAGAACATCGGGGTCATGGCCGCGACGCGCGTCTACTCGACCGCGGCGTACTGGGTCGCGGGCTCCACCGCGCTCCTCCTGTCGATGTCGCCCAAGTTCGGCGCGGCCGTCGCGACTCTCCCGCCGGGGGTCATCGGCGGCGCCGCCACGCTGCTCTACGGCATGATCGGCCTGCTCGGCGCGCGCATCTGGATCCAGAACAAGGTCGACTTCTCCGACCCGGTGAACCTCACGCCCGCGGCGGTCGCGCTCGTCGTCGGGATCGCGGACTTCACGTGGCACTGGGGCGATCTGACGTTCACGGGCATCGCGCTCGGCACGGTCAGCGCGATCGGCGTCTACCACCTGATGCGCGTGCTGGCCCGGTGGCGGGGCACGTCGTACGAGCCCGCCTCGCCGGCGTCCGCGCCCGGTGGTGACGAGCACGTGGTCGAGGACGCGGCGGCGCGCTGACCTGCGCACGACGACGAACTCGCACGACGAAGCACGCGGGCCGGCTCCCCGATGGGGGGCCGGCCCGCGTCGTTCGTGCAGGTGCGCTGCGCGAGCGGTCAGCCCTCGGTCGCTGCGGCCGTCGGCGCGGCCGTGGGCGCCGGCAGCGGCTTGCAGCCCTTCGGGGCGACGAGCGGGGTCTCCGGGTCGAGGACCACCTGGTCGGCCGGGATCGGCGTGGTGAAGGTCGAGCCGAGCGTGATGTCGACCTCGGGGCCCTTGCGGCCGTCGAGCACGAGCACGGGGTCCGTGACGTGCGCGGCGACCGTGTAGGCGGCGGCGACCCCCGAGACGCCGAACGCGATCTGCGCGGTGCCGGTGAACGCCGGCTGGTTCCCGGTCTCGCCGGCCTTGAAGCCGCGGTCCGTGAACGCCTTCATGGTCGTCGCGGCGAGGCCGCCGGTCGACGTCGAGTTGTACACGTTGAGCGTGATGTCGCCGTACGCGACGGGCAGCGCACCCTCGGGCGGGCACGGGAACGCGCGGAACGTGGGGGTCGGGGAGGGCTTCGCGGCGAACTCCTCCTCGACGAACGGCAGGGTCAGGCTGCCCGTGTAGATCGCGGCCGCACCCAGCCCGACGACGGCCAGCGCCGCGAGCAGCACCCCGAACACGACCGCCTGGCGCTCGCGCATGTGCCGGCGTCGCAGCGCCCGCGCGCGATCCGCGTCGCTCACTCGATCACCAGCACCCGGGCGTGCAGCACGGGACGCTGCTGCAGCGCGGCGCGGACGGCGCGGTGCAGGCCGTCCTCGAGGTACATGACGCCCTTGAACTGCACCACGTGCGCGAACAAGTCGCCGTAGAACGTCGAGTCCTCGGAGAGCAGCGCGTCGAGGTCGAGGGTGCGCTTCGTGGTCACGAGGTCGTCGAGCCGCACCTGGCGCGGCGGGACCTCGGCCCACTGCTTCGCCGTCTCGAGCCCGTGGTCCGGGTAGGGCCTGCCCTCGCCCACCGCCTTGAAGATCACGGTGACACTCTAGAGGGCGAGCCGCCGTTCTCCCGACGTTCGCCGCCCCCTTCGGGTGACGTCGCCGTCCGTCCTGCGTGCGGCGTCACGTCGTCGGGCTGGTGTCCGTGGTGTCCGCGATCGTGTGCCGCCCGGCCGAGTCGACCGACAACGAGAGCCGGATGGCGCTCGAGGTGCCGTCCTCCCACTGCCCGGTGCCCTCGCACGTCAGGACGTGCGCGAGCTCGCCCGTCGCCGGACGCTGCACGGTGCCGCGGTCGTCGGTCACCGCGTGCGCGTCGGTGACGCTCGCGAGCGCGACGTAGCCGTCGGGCAGGTCGCGGTGCGAGAGCTCCACAGCCTCGGCGACCACCTGCTCGCACGTCGCTCCCTCCACGCTGGTGCGGAAGCCCTCGGTGTTCGCCTGGTTCAGGAACACGGGGATGGCGATCGCCGCCAGCACCCCGAGCACGACGAGCACGCCGACGACGACGGCCACGACCGTCACGACGATCTTGGTGGTCGACCACGACGAGCGCTGCACGGTGCGCGGGTCGAGAGTCGCGGCGGTCGCCACGTGCGCGGTCCACTGCGTGCCGTCGAACCAGCGCATCGTCGCGGGGTTCTGCGGGTCGGGGTACCAGCCGGGCTGGGTCGTCGTCATGGCGTCCTCATCGTCGGACGCCTCCACTGCGGCGTCTGCCGTTCTGGTCGGCACGTGCGGGCCGCAGGTTGAGCGCGGGAACGACGAACGGCGGGCCCCACGTGGGG
>NZ_LFKW01000123.1:18470-28878 GCF_001040865.1 Cellulomonas sp. A375-1
CCTGGTCGTGCAAGGAAGGCGGTGACAAGCGAGGCACTGCGACTACGTCCACCACCGTAGCGGCGCGCGAGCGGTCAAGGGGAGAGGTTTCGTCGGACTCGTTCCCTGCTCCGGGCTCGTCGGGCCCGCACCGACGCCGTGCCTGCCGCCGTACGATCGGGCGCGTGCCACCCCGATCACCGCTCCCGGCGCGGCACGGCCTCGCCGCCGCGTGGGTGCGCACACCCGACCGCGACCCCGCTCGCCCGCACCCGTGGCCGACCATGGGCGCCTGGTTGCGTGAACGGTTCCCCGAGTACGTCGACGTCGACGGGATGCTTGCGGAGCGTCGGTTCGTCGACGACGACGGGCGCGCCGTGCGCGACGACGACCCCTACCGGCCGCACCGTTTCGTGTGGTTCCACCGCGAGCTGCGCGACGAGCCACCGGTGCCCGGTGAGCTGCGCGTCGTGCACCGTGACGAGAGGCTCGTCGTCGTCGACAAGCCGCCGTTCGTGTCCTCGATCCCGCGCGGTCGGCACGTGCGCGAGAGCGTCGTCGTGCGCCTGCGCGCCGCGCTGGACCTGCCCGAGCTGTCGCCGCTGCACCGGCTCGACCGCGTGACGTCCGGCCTGCTCATGCTCGCGACGGAACGGCGCTGGCGCGGCCCGTACCAGAGCGTGTTCGAGCGCCGTGAGGTGCACAAGACGTACCGGGCGCTCGCGCCGCTGCGCGACGACCTGGCGCTGCCCGCGGTCGTGCGCAACCACATCCGCAAGGAGCGCGGCGACTGGCAGGCGCACGTGATCCCGGACGCGCCGGTCAACGCCGAGACGCTCGTGGAGCTCGAGTCGCAGCTCGACGGGCGCGGCGTCTACCGGCTGACGCCGCGCACGGGCCGCACCCACCAGCTGCGCCTGCACCTGCTGGGCCTGGGCATCCCGATCGTCGACGACCCGCTCTACCCGGTGGTCCGCGACGTCGCCGTCGACGACTTCGCCCACCCCCTCCAGCTCCTCGCCGGCGAGCTGGCGTTCACCGACCCGATCGACGGCACCGCGCGCACGTTCCACGCGACCCGCCGCCTCCCGCTGACCGCCGAGCCGCCCGCCGCGTGAGGTCGTCAGCGCGCCGCCTCGTCGTCAGCGGAACCTGACGGCGTCACGCCGGGCTGACGACTACGGCGGGGCGGTGATCACGAACGTCCACGCGGACAACGCCGTGGCCCTCGTCTACGTCTGCGGGTTCGCGCTCGACGAGGGAGAGGCGGTCGCCGCAGCGCTCGCGCTGACGGGGGACACCGTCGACCTCACGCCGATCGTCGACATCCGCCCGTACCCTGGCGCTGCCGGGACGCTGCGACGCGGCCATGCCCGCGGCGAGCTCGGCGGGCACGTCCTGGCAGAACACGTCGCGGAAGAACCTGCGGACCTCACCGGGCGGTGCGAGGGTGGCGCGTATGGAGCGCGGCACGGGCACGGAAGACGACGAGGTGCGTGAGCGGCTGCTCGCGATGCGCGCCGAGGCGCTCGACCGCGCGGTCGGGCTCGGCGCCGCGAAGTCCGATCTCGTCGAGGCATCGTGGGGTGCCAACATCGACGACGAGCACGACCCCGAGGGTCAGACGATCGCGTTCGAGCGCGCGCAGGTCGACGCGCTCGCGGCCGACGTGCGCCGGCGCCTCGCGGAGGTCGACGCCGCGCTCGACGGGCTCGAGGCCGGGACGTACGGCACGTGCGTCGTCGGGGGAGAGCCGATCGACCCGGAGCGGCTGCGCGCACGACCGACCGCGACCACGTGCGTCGCGCACGCCTCCCTCCGCCGTCGTGGGTCGCACCCACGACGGACTGCCACGGACGGCTACTCGGTTCTCGGCGGCTCGTAGGCGTCGCACTTTGCCGCGCTGCCGAGCGGACAGATCGTGAGCTCGGTACGGAACGTCTTCCCGTATCGAACTCCGGCAGCACGGTACTTCACCCGAACGCCTGCGAGAGTCCCTATACCAACCCGCGCATCAGGGACCTTGACGCCGATGTAGAGCTCAAGGCCGATGCTGTCGCCCGCGTCGATCGTCATGCCCTCGACAGGCTTGCCTGCAGGCCGGGGCCAGCCATCTGCGACGTCGAACAGGTTGTAGCCGCGTTGGTCAACCCGCTCCGCCCCAATCGCGTCGATCTGTTCGGCGACCTCTACCGGCACGTCCCCGAACAGGACCTCGACGTGCTCGATGATGATGTCCTCATCGCCAGGGTTCGTCAGGTCCTGCAGGCCGAAGGTCACCCACGAACCGGCAGGGAACGCGTCTACGACCACACCAGCGTCGTCGCTGCCCTCCAGTGGGCCGTCGGGGACCGTCCGCAGGATAAGCCAGGCCGTGAGTGCCACAGCGACGACAGCGACGGTCGTGGCCGCCCAAGCGCCGACTCGCCGCGCCGCGCGCCTGGGCTGTACCAGAGGCACGTCAGGCGCGGCGTCGGTGTAGGACTCGCCTGGTGCGGCGGTCATACCGGGTCTCCGCTCGACGGCGGCTTGCCTTCGATGGTGATGTCCGCAACCGACGGGCCGCCATTGTTGCCGCAGTAGCTGACCTTCGCCGTGGCGCTCGATGAAACCTTCGTGTAGGTGATTCGGCCGGAGGTGCCAGTCGTGAACTTCTGGGAGGCGCTTAGCCACCCCCCGATCTTGAACGCCCCCGACGATGTTACCGCCTTGTTATTGGACCGCCAGAAAGACTTGGCGGTGGTAGTGATGTGATTCTGAGGCGAGCACACAAACGGCGTCCACGTCCTGGAAGTTGCGCCCATGGTCCATTTCCGGGGGCGCCACTGACGATATCCGGAGTCGTAGTTGCCGCTGCTGTTGTTGCAGAGGTACTTCAATTCATCGAACTCCCATTGCAGACTATGCACTATGCACTATGCCCTTGTTCTTAGGGCCGTCGAAACTGCTGCCAGCGCTATTTGTGGTGGAGTTTGCCAGGCCGCCGCCGCCAACGAAAGTGGACGTGCCATACATGATGGAAAGTTCCATCTGTGTAGTCTTGGTGCTCTCGTACTGCCAAGTGCTGGTCGTGCCGCCCATGGATCTGACCTTAGCGGTGTCGACGTAGACAGACTTCTTTCTTCCCGTAGAGCCCATGATCACCCGCGCGTTCACGCACTTCTTACTGATCTCCTTCGGAATACTGGCGGCGAGTGTGTCTGAGGTTGCCCCGCTGGAGTCTCGGCTAGCCTCGCCGTCGGCAAGGAGCTCGACGTTCTCCCCATCCGTCGCGGGAACCCGCACCGTGAAGTCAACGCTCGCAGCGCCGCTCGCTGCGCGCTCGACATGAGCCATCCGCAGGGGTACCGGCGCTGCCCCTATCCTTGCCTCTGTCGAGCCCCCGAGTTGCGGGTTGTTTCCCTCGCTCGCGTTCAGGCGTGTCACGGGCGGGCTAATGCGGTCGGCGCCGGAGCGTGTCACAGCGCCGTCGTTCTCCACCGACGGTACGTCGTTCGTAATGTCGATGTCGGCATCGGACACAGACCACGCCGAGCTCTTGACCGTCATGCTGACGGTCTGGCTAACCAGGCCCCGTTCGTCTATGCCAAGGATTGTTACCGCGATCGGCAAGGTAGTCCCGGCGGCACGCGGTGGGACGTCCTCCGGGGCGATGGAAAGGCGATAGCGTCCCGCGGCGTCAGTAACGGTGGACGCGAGCGGCGTGTAGGGAATGGCTACGCCAGGTGGTGCTTCAAACTCCTCGGCGGTGGGGTCGAGTAGCGCTTGAATCGGATAGCCAGCGAGAGCCTCGCCGTCTGCGCCGCGCACAAATCCGGTCGCGATGACGGCGTCCACCGGCGACGGTGCCGCAGCTGCGCCCAGCCCGGCGCACGCTACAGACATCGTCATGATGGCGGCGACTGCTGGCAGTACTCGCACGCGTTGCATCATTTCCCCCTGGCCGTGCGCATTGCTACGCGGTCTATGTGGTGCAAACTACCGGATCGCCCGGACCTTCGTTGCTGGTTTTGCGATGGAGTTCTCTGCGGGCTTGGGGGCTTGGGGGAGACGCCTCGTGTGTGCCCTCGGTACGACTGCACTCCTCCCCTCGAGCCCCGCGCAGGCGAGTTCGCCTACCGAACTGGATCGACGGCACGTGTGCACCCTCACCCCACAGGCCACGTCCAGTCCGCCGGGCCCTCGGCCGAGTCGCCTACCGCGTGAGGTCGTCAGAGAGATGTGGGTCGCCACCACAACCTGACGACCCCACGTCTCCGACGCGGCTGACATCCAGGACCTCGTCGGCTCGACCGACGGCCCGTCGTCCTGGTCGCGCACTCCTACGGCGGGGCTGTGATCACGAACGCCCACGCGGGCAGCGTCGTGGCGCTCGTCCTGGCCGCCGGGTGGGTGCGCACGCCCGACCGCGACCCCGCCCGCCCGGCACCGGGGCCGACCATGGGCACCTGGCTGCGCGAGCGATTCCCTGAGCACGTCGACGTCGCGGTGATGCTCGGAGACGGTCGGTTCGTCGGCGACGACGGCCACCTCGTGCGGGACGACGCCCGTACCGGCCGCACCGGTTCGTGTGGTTCCACCGTGAGCTCCTCCCGCGTGAGGTCGTCAGCAGTCCGCGAAGTCGTCTGCTTCACCGGACGACCACACCTGCACCTGACGACCTGGCGAGCCGGCCGGTCACGCCTCCGCTCCGCTGGGGGCGAGAGTGGGGCGACAGCGGGCTGCGGGGGTCAGCGGGGGGTGCGAGGGTGGCGCGTGTGGAGCGGGGCACGGGGGGCGGGCGCCGACGAGGTGCGTGAGCGGCTGCTCGCGATGCGCGCGGAGGCGCTCGACCGCGCGGTCGGGCTCGGCGCCGCGAAGTCCAACCTCGTAGAGGCGTCCTGGGGTGCCAACATCGACGACGAGCACGACCCCGAGGGTCAGACGATCGCGTTCGAGCGCGCGCAGGTCGACGCGCTCGCGGCCGACGTGCGCCGGCGCCTCGCGGAGGTCGACGCCGCGCTCGACGGGCTCGAGGCCGGGACGTACGGCACGTGTGCCGTGGGGGGAGAGCCGATCGACCCCGAGAGGCTGCGCGCGCGACCGACCGCGACCACGTGCGTCGAGCACGCGGTCCCGTGAGCGGGAACGCCGCTCAGCGCGCGGTCCGGTCGAGCACGCCGCGCAGGTAGGCCGCCTGGCCCGCGTGCTCGAACGCGTCGCCGAGGACGCTCACGAGACGGACGCCGAGCGTCACGGGCGGGTTCCAGCTCTCGTCGACCACGACGTCCAGGTCGTCGTCGGCGAGGCGCTCGACGTACGCGAGCGACGCCGCCGTGGCGTCCGCCAGGTAGCCGAGCAGGAGCTCCGCGGGCGCGACCACCTGCGCCACCTCGTCGGACGTGTGCCCGTACCCGATCGCCGAGTCGTCGAACGGGAGCGCGAACCGCGTGGACCACCCGCGCGACGTCCACACCTGCTCCGTGCCGGCCAGTGGCGCGATCTGCCCGTCCTGCTCGCGCGCGATGTGCCACGCGAGCCACGCGAGCGTGTTCGCGTCCGGGTCGAGCCGCCGGGTCAGGGCCGTGTCGTCGGCGCCCTCGACCGCTCGTCGCACCAGATCCTCGATCCGCCCGAACCCGTCCGCCAGGACGTCCTTCGCCTGCATGGCACCTCCGCAGTCGTGGGTCGCACCCACGCTAGGCCGCCAGCGCCGCGCCTGCCGGACGGGCCGTCGGAAGGGCCGAGATGGAGAAGTACTTCTACTTTTCTAGAAGTACTTCTATCTTTCTGGAAGTACTTCTCGTAGCCTGGAAGCATGGACTTCGGAGATCCCCTCGCGGTGGTCGTGCCGGGCGTGCACGGCAAGGTCCTCGCCGTCCTCGCCCGCTCCGGGTTGCCGCTGACCGGGAAGCGCGCCGCCGAGCTGGCGGATGTGTCGATCGAGCGGACCCGCCAAGTGCTCCACCGGCTGGTCGACTCGGGTCTCATCGAGTCGCAGCGCGCCGGACAGGCAGTCCTGTTCGAGATCAACCGCGCGCACCTCCTCTGGCCGGCCGTCCAAGCGCTCGTCACAGCCGCCGATCAGGTCGTCTGGGCCGTGAAGCGGCGCATCAGCGCGACGATCGACGAGATCCTCGACTCGCAGGACTCTCCACGGGTCACGGCCGCCTTGTTCGGGTCGGTCGCCCGGGGTGACTCGCAACCGGACAGCGACATCGACGTGCTCCTCATCATGCCCGATGAGTTCAGCGACGAGCAGATCGAGGTCCTTGTCGCCGAGGTCATCCGTGACGTCGAGGCCGCTACCGGCAATGACTGCAACACCTTCCAGATCAGCCGGACGAGGTTCGACGAGCTCGTCCGCCAATCGGACCCGATGGTCGCGTCTCTCACAAAGGACGCCGCTGTCTTCCGCGGTCCAGACTTCCGCCGACGCTTGAGGGGGGCGCCATGGGACGAACCAGGAACACCACCGCTCGGGACAACCGCGAGCGAGCCGCGACGGCACGAGAGCACCACCAGGTAGCGCAGGAGCGGCTCGAGATGGCGCCCGACGGTGCGTCGTCCGCGGCTCAGGTCGCCGCTTCGAGCGCCGTGCTCGCCGCGATCGCAGCGTCTGACGCGATCTGTGGTCATGCGCTCGGGCAGCACTCGACCGAGCAGGACCATCGTGCTGGGGGGAGGCTGCTCGAAGAGACCGGTCCCGGAGGACAAGCCCTCGCGCGCAAGTTCACGCGCCTCGCATCCGACAAGACGAACCTGACCTACGGCGGCTGGTGTACGAAGGCCGAGGCGGCTCGTGCCGTGAAGGACGCCGGCGCGTTCATCGACGAACTCGACAGGCTCTCGCTCTAGATGTCGGATCCAGCCCGGACCAGAGACGGCCCCCCGCCGCGTTCACGCAGCTGACCATCGACACCACCAAGGACTACCAACCCCGAACACGCAAACAGGCCGGACCCTGAGGGTCCGGCCTGGTGCCGATGTCCTGAGACATCACACGGCGGAGGATGGGGGATTCGAACCCCCGAGGGCTTGCACCCAACACGCTTTCCAAGCGTGCGCCATAGGCCACTAGGCGAATCCTCCAGGCGCGGCCGTCCGGGCGACCCGACCGACTGCGGGTAGGAGTCTAGCCGAGGAACGGGGGTGTCCTGGCCGCTCGCTCGTCGTATCGGCGGGCGACCTGTCGCGTCCCGACCGGCGGACCGGCTGGGCTATTCTTGGCCCAGACCCCTCGTGCGGCGTCATCTCGCTGAACTCCCCCAGGGCCGGAAGGCAGCAAGGGCAGGTGAGCTCTGGCGGGTGCACGGGGGGTCCTTGCGTGCCCGAGGTGCCGGGACGTCACAGCTAGACGCGCAGGACGGGCGGCTCAAGGGCGGCGACGATCGCGTCCCACTCGGGCCCTGAGGGTGCCGCGCCCTCGGAGGCGGTGAAGTAGTGCTCGAGGAACGCGCGCAGCGGCGCGGTCGGCACGAGCCAGGTCCCGTCGACCTCGACGCCCGCGAGCCGGTCGCCCGAGGCGCACAGCGCGAGCAGGAGCAGGTCGGGCACGCGGCGTCCGCCGGGGTGCATCGCGGGCTGGGCGTAGGGGACGGGGATCACGCGCGCGCCGTGCCGCTGGTAGAACCGCAGCCGCGCGGCCGGGTCGCCGTGGGCGTCGGAACCTGCATGGGCGGCGGGGTCCTCGACCTCGGCGACGACGAGCCACGGGTCGAGCTCGGTGCGCCAGGTGTCGATCGCGTGGTCGAGCAGCAGGCTGCCGACGCCGCCGCCGCGCCGCCCCGGGGCGATGGCCAGGTAGGCGAGCAGCAGGATCCCGGTCTCGGGTGACCACTCCGCGAGCGCGGCTCCGCGCACGCTCTCGTCGTCCCGTGCGACGACGACGTGCAGCGTCCCGCTCTCGAGCATGGCCTCGAGCCGGGGCAGGTCGACGAGCTCGTCGTCGGGGAAGGAGGGGCGCAGCACCTGCTCGTGGACCTCGGCGAGGTCCTGCGGGCTCGTCGTCGGCTTGATGTGCACGTCAGGCTCCGCGCAGCGCGAGGCGGGTGAAGGTCTGTGCGGCGCCGGCCTCGCGCTTGAGCCGCCGCACGAGGGAGTCGAGCGACGCGGGGTCGCTGACGAACGCGTGCAGCAGGTAGTCGTACGAGCCGGTCACGTGCACGGCGTCACGCACCTGCGGGAAGCTCGCCGCGAGCGCCGCGGTGAACGCCTCGTTCGTCGTCCGCTCCGCCAGACGCACCTCGATGAACACCTCGAGCCCGGCCGACGAGGGCGGCGCGGTCTGCCCACGCACCACCGTGAAGCCCGCGATCACGCCGTCCGCCAGGAGGAGCCGGACACGCGCCGCGGCGGCGTTCGCCGAGAGCCCGACGCGGGCGCCCAGCTCGCGGTAGGGGAGCCGTCCGTCGGCCGTGAGCTCGCGGAGGATGGCCTCGTCGATGGCGTCCATGCCGACGATTGTCACAGCAGACTGCGCATCGCGCGCCGCATACCGCCCATCGCCCGCGGAAGTCGCGGCGTGACTGCGGATCTGGGTGCGATGGCTGTGGTCCAGGCCGGGGAATCGGCGACGATGCAGCCATGCTCGCCACGTCCCCGGTCCTGTCCGCTGCCGCTCTCGGCGTCGTCGCGGGGCTGTCCGTGGCCGTGCCGGTCGGTCCGGTGGCCGTGCTGATCGTGCGCGAAGGGCTCGTGCGCGGGCGGCGTGCGGGGGTCGCCGCCGCTGCCGGGGTCGCGACCGTCGACCTCACCTACGCGATGCTCGCGGTGCTGCTCGGCGCGCAGGTCAGCCGGTTGCTCGAGGGGTGGGAGCAGTGGCTGCGCGTGGGCGGGGCGGTCGTGCTCGCGCTCGTCGGGATCGTCGGACTGCTGCGGTGGTGGCGTGCGCGGGGGACCGGCGGGCCGGACGCGCTCGCGGCGGGTCCCGACGAGCCCGCGGGGAGCTCGGTGCGCGCGGCACGGGTGTGGGGCAGGTTCGTCGTCATCACGCTGCTCAACCCGGCCACCGCCCTGATCTTCGCGACCGTGGCCGTGGGGCTCGCGGGGCGGCTGGTCGCGGGGCCGGGGGCGCTCGTCGCGTTCGCGATCGGCGCCGGCGCGGCCTCGCTCGCGTGGCAGTGCGTGCTCGGGCTCGCGGGGGCGTGGGCCGGGGGACGGCTCGGCGCGCGGTGGCAGGAGTGGTCCGCGCCGATCGGGTCGGGGCTCGTGGTGCTGCTCGCCGCGTGGGTGGCCGTCGCCTGACCGCCGCGACCGTCGCGACCGTCGCGCGGTCCCGCCCGCGGACGTCCGGGTGTGCACGAGCGGCCACGGCTGTCAGTGAGGGCGTCTAGGGTTCGGGGGGTGACGACTGCGCTGTACCGCCGCTACCGGCCGGAGACGTTCGCCGAGGTGATCGGTCAGGACCACGTCACCGCGCCGCTTCGGCAGGCGCTGCGGACCGGCCAGGTCAACCACGCCTACCTGTTCTCGGGACCCCGCGGGTGCGGCAAGACGACGAGCGCGCGCATCCTCGCGCGCATCCTCAACTGCGCACAGAACACCGAAGCCAGCCCCACCGACACCCCGTGCGGGACGTGCCCGTCCTGCGTGGAGCTCGCCCGGGGCGGGCCGGGGAGCCTGGACGTCGTCGAGATCGACGCGGCGAGCCACGGTGGTGTCGACGACGCGCGTGAGCTGCGCGAGCGCGCCACGTTCGCCCCGGCGCGCGACCGGTTCAAGATCTTCATCCTCGACGAGGCGCACATGGTCTCGAACCAGGGCTTCAACGCCCTGCTGAAGATCGTCGAGGAGCCGCCGCCGCACGTGAAGTTCGTGTTCGCGACGACCGAGCCGGACAAGGTCATCGGCACCATCCGCTCGCGCACGCACCACTACCCGTTCCGCCTGGTGCCGCCGGACGTGCTGCTGCCCTACCTCGAGCAGCTCTGCGAGGCCGAGCGCGTGCCCGTCGGCGGCGGCGTGCTACCGCTCGTCGTGCGCGCGGGTGGCGGGTCGGTGCGCGACACGCTGTCGGTCCTCGACCAGCTGATCGCGGGCTCCGACGCGTCCGGGATCGAGTACGGCGGTGCGGCCGCGCTGCTCGGCTACACGCAGGCCTCGCTGCTCGACGACCTGGTCGACGCGATCGCCGCGGGCGACGGAGGTGCCGCGTTCCGCGTCGTCGAGCGTGTGATCTCGACCGGGCACGAGCCGCGCCGCTTCGTCGAGGACCTGCTCGAGCGCCTGCGCGACCTCATCGTCATCGACGCCGCGGGCGACGCGGCGGGCGCCGCCCTGCGCGGACTGCCCGAGGACCAGCTCGCCACCATGCGCGTGCAGTCCGCACGGCTCGGATCCGCGGAGCTGTCGCGGTCCGCGGACCTGGCGAACGCCGCGCTGACCGAGATGACCGGCGCCACGTCGCCGCGCCTGCACCTCGAGCTCCTCATGGCCCGCCTCCTGCTGC
>NZ_LFKW01000124.1:0-2002 GCF_001040865.1 Cellulomonas sp. A375-1
TCGCGCCCGGCCAGGCCGTGCGCGTGTCGTCGGGCGCCCCGCTACCGCTCGGTGCCGACTCGGTCGTGCCCGTCGAGGAGACGGACCGCGGCGCGGCGCGATTCGCGATGCAGCGCCCGGCCGTCGCGGGCCAGCACGTGCGGGCCGTCGGTGCCGACGTCCGCACCGGCGAGGTCGTGCTCACCGCCGGCACGCGTCTGGGAGCGCGCCAGCTCGCGCTCGCGGCGACGCTCGGGCACGGTCGCCTGCACGTGCACCCCACGCCGCGAGTCGTGCTGCTGTCGGTGGGCGACGAGCTCGTCGAGCCCGGCAGCGCGCGGCCCCCGGAGGGCGCGGTGTTCGAGACCGACGGCCACGCGCTGGAGGCCGCGGTCCGGGACGCCGGGGCCACGCCCGTGCGCGTCGGGATCCTGCCCGACGACCGCGGCACGCTGCGCGAGGCGCTCGACGACCAGCTCGTGCGCGCGGACCTCGTCGTGATCACCGGCGGGCTGTCCGAGCTCGTCGGCGACACCGTGAAGGACGTGCTCGCGACGCTCGGCACGGTCCGGCTCGACCACGTGGCGATGACGCCCGGGTTCCGGCACGGGTTCGGCACGGTCGGCACCGAGCTGGGCGCCGACCGCACCGTGCCGATCTTCGCGCTGCAGGGCGACCCCGTCGCGGCGCAGGTGTCGTTCGAGGTGTTCGTGCGTCCCGCGCTGCGGGCCATGGCGGGTCACTCCGAGCTGTACCGGCCGAGCGTCGCCGCGCGCGCCACGCACGGCTGGACCGCGCCGACGGGCCTGCGGCAGTTCGTCCCCGCGACCGTGCTGGGCTCGCCCGAGGAGGGCTACCGGGTCACCGCTCTGGGCGACCCGCTCGCGCCGACGGTCAGCGCGCTCGCGCACGCGAACGCGCTCGCGGTCGTCGGCGAGCAGGACACCACCGTCGCGCCGGGGCAGGTCGTGCACTGCCTGGTGCTGGAGGGCTGATGGCGCACGGCTGGCCGGCGGTCCTCGTCGACGACCTCGTCCGCCTGCGGCCGCTGCGCCGCCGGGACGGGCCGGCGTGGCTCGAGCTGCGCGCGCAGAACCAGTCCTGGCTCGAGCCGTGGGACGCCACCAGCCCCGTGCCGGTCGACGGCCCGCGGCCCACGTTCGCGCAGTTCGTGCGCACCCTGTCCGCGCAGGCGCGCTCGGGCACGAGCCTGCCGTTCGCGGTGGACTTCGCGGGCGAGCTCGTCGGGCAGGTGACGGTCTCCTCGATCACCTACGGCTCGCTGCGGTCCGGCGCGATCGGGTACTGGCTCTCGGAGCACGTCGCCGGGCGCGGCGTGATGCCTGTGGCGGTGGCCCTCGCGGTGGACCACTGCTTCACGACCGCAGGGCTGCACCGCATCGAGGTGAACATCCGGCCCGAGAACCGGCCGTCGCTGCGCGTCGTCGAGAAGCTGGGCCTGCGCGACGAGGGCGTGCGCGAGCGGTTCCTGCACATCGGCGACCGCTGGTGCGACCACCGTTCGTTCGCCCTCACCGCCGAGGAGGTCCCCGACGGCCTCCTGGCCCGCTACCGCGCCACCCGCCCCGCCCCCTGACCCGCGCTCGTCGCGTCGGCCGGCCCCTTCCGCTGCCGCCCGGCCGGCGGCTTCGGCAGGGCTCCGACGAGTTCGGCACTCTCGTGCGGGATCGGCAGTCCGGAGGCGCGATCTGGCGGGGGTGTGCCGAACTCGTCGGGATGCGCCGTGCGACACGCCGGACGCGTGCGCGACCAGGGGGGTGCACCGCCCTAACGTCGGGGCGTGAAGGATCTCACCGGACCGATTGCGCTTGCGCTCGTCGGCCTGTGGGTGGCGTACCTGGTGCCGCACAAGCTGCGGTACCGGCAACAGCTGGTGGAGTCCCGGGTCGACGACCGGTTCTCCGACGCACTGCGTGTGGTCGCGGTCAGCGACCGCCCGGGTCGCGCCCGGGCGCAGGCGCCGGTGACCGGACCCGACTGCCGACCTGCCGGCACGCCGGGG
>NZ_LFKW01000125.1:0-1584 GCF_001040865.1 Cellulomonas sp. A375-1
CCGCGGCGCTGCCCCGCCCGCCGCCCGGGCCGTGACCCGCGGCCCGCCAGTGCGCAGCGACGAACTCGGCGACGGCCTGCGCCTCGTCCAGGACCGTGGGCGTCAGGAGCGCGTCGACCCGGCCGGGCCCCGCGGTCGGGCGGGCGGCGAGCTCGGGGACGGCGACGCGCGTCGCGCCCGCGCGCAGCGGCGCGGCCACGAGGTTCGCGGCGTCGAGCACCGCGACGTCGTTGCGCCACGACGTGGACAGCGCGAGCACCTCGGCCGGTCCCCCACCGTGGGCCGGGGCACGCCGGAACGTCGTGGGAAAGCGCTCGAGGCCGCCCGCGCTCGCGCCGCGCCACCCGTAGATCGACTGGTGGGGGTCGCCCACCGCGATGACGGGGTGGCCGTCGCCGAACAGCCCCGACAGCAACGACAGCTGCGCGTACGACGTGTCCTGGTACTCGTCGAGCAGCACGACCGCGAACCGGTCGCGCTCCGCGGCGCCGACCTCGGGCACCTCACGTGCGAGGCGCGCGGCGAGCGCGACCTGGTCGCCGAAGTCGATCGCGTCGCTCGCGCGCTTGCGTGCCCGGTAGGCGGCCACCACGTCGAGCAGGCGTGAACGCTGCGCGAGCGAGCCGACGAGCCGCGTCACCTCCGCGTACGGCGCGCGCGGAGGTTCGCCCGCGGGGGTCGCCGCGATGTCCTCGCAGATCCGCGCGATGCCGTCCTGCGCCGCCGCCGGGTCGAGCAGGTGCTCGTCGAGCGCGCCCGACAGCGAGAGCACCGCCTCGACGACGGTCGACACCGCGGCGTCGATCTCCAGGTCCTCCTGCCACGCCTCGACGACCTCGCTCGCGAGCTGCCACTGCGCGGCCTCGCCGAGCAGGCGCGCGGACGGGTCGATGCCGAGCCGCAGCGCGTGGTCCCGCACGAGCGAGGCCGCGTACGCGTTGTACGTCGAGATCGTCGGGCGCCCGCCCAGCACGTCGTCGTCGAGGTGCGCCCGCCCCGGCAGCACGACGCCGGCCTCCGCCGCGGCACGCGCAAGGCGCCGCAGTCGCAGCCGCACGCGCTCGGCGAGCTCGCCCGCCGCCTTGCGGGTGAACGTGAGCCCGAGGACCTGCTGCGGCTCGACGAGTCCGTTCGCGACGAGCCACACGACCCGGCCCGCCATCGTCTCGGTCTTGCCCGAGCCCGCACCGGCGACGACGAGCACCGGCTCGAGCGGTGCCTCGATGATGCGGCGCTGCTCCGCGGTCGGAAGGTCGCGTCCCAGCAGGCGCGCGATCTGCTCCGCTCCCACGAGCGGCACACCGGTCTCGACCGACTCGGGCGCGCGAGGCCCCGGGACCAGCGCGTCGTGCGCCAGCCCCTCGCGCACCGGCCCGTCAGGCACCGGCCCGTCAGGCACCGGCCCCTCGGGCACCGTGGCCCGGGCCGCCGAGGTCTGCGTCGTGTCCGTCACGCGACCACCTGTCCGCCCTCGGCCCGCACGGGGCACGAGCGACGCACCGGGCAACGGTCGCACTGGTCGTTCGCCGTCGCGGTGAACGCCGAGCCCGCCATCTTCTCCGCGACCTCGTCGACGAGCGTGCG
>NZ_LFKW01000126.1:0-1976 GCF_001040865.1 Cellulomonas sp. A375-1
AACCGAACGTCCGGCTTTGTCGAGAATGAACCACTTCCTACCCGGACGTCAAGAGTCCGCGCGCACGAGGGAAGTCCGAGGTAGTAAACCGACCGGCCGCCTTGTTATGACCTGTTCCCGCAGCTAGCGTTCTGGGCACGCGGCGCGCGCCCCGCGCCCCACACGCGGAGGTCAGCCATGCAGATCAGCAGCTTCGACCAGCGGTACGTCCACAAGCTCGACCCGTGGGCGGTCCTCGTCACCCGCGTGCTCGCGCCGTACGCGGACGCGCCCCTCGACACGGAGACGACGTGGGACGTCGAGGTGAGCCTCCCGCTGGGGGTGCCGCACCCCGTCTACGCGCACCAGAGCGCGGTGCTCCTCGGGCTCGAGGCGTTCCGGCAGGCGGGCACCGCACTCGCCCACGTCGCCGGTGGCGTGCCCATGGGCCACGCGTTCGTCGCCACGCGTGTCGCGATGCGCTGGACGGCCGACCCGACCGCACTCGTCGGCATCGTCCCCGCGCGCTTCACGTTCCGGACCCTGGGCGCCGAGCACCGCCGCGGGACGCTCGTGCGCCACGTCTTCGACGCGGACGTCACGATCGACGGCGTCGTCGTCGCGCAGGCCTCCGGCGATCTGCAGTGCGTCGACCCGCGCGTGCACGCCCGGCTGCGCGCCGGCGCGCCGGCGTGGCACGAGCTCGCCCCGCGGCACGACCCTGCGGCGCTCGGCGACGTGCGCACCACGCCCGACGGTCTCGAGGCGTGGCTCGGCTGGGACGCGCAGGACCGCATGGTGTTCGACCACGGGGTCGACCACGTGCCCGCGATGCACCTGGCGCGCGCGGCGATCACCGCGCACCACCTGCTGACCGCCGCCGAGGCCGTCACGTCGATCGACGTGCGCTGCACGCGCTACGTCGAGCTCACGGGCTCCGCGGGCGTGCGCGCCGTGCTCGACGAGGGGCAGACACGCACCGAGATCCTGCAGGACGACTCCCCCGCCGCGGTCATCACGTGCGTGACCGAGCCCCTCGCGCCCGTCACGCGCACCAGCACCGAGGTCCCGGCACGGACCGCCCTGGTCTAGGCGCGCTGCAGCATGTCCGGGATCACGTGCTCGCGGCCCGGCGCGACGATCCCGGGCAGCAGCAGCGTCCACATCTCCCGCAGCCGGTCCAGCAGGTCCTCGAGCCGTGAGGACGCGAACGAGGCGGTCTGGATGCCGGTGAACGCGGCGACCAGGAACCGGGAGAGGGTGTCCGGGTCGATGGTGTCGCGCAGGTCGCCCTGGGCCACGGCGTGGCTGATCACGGCGGACGTGGGCCCGGCCCAGGCGTCGTACGTCGGGCCGCGGTCCTCGTCGTCGTCGGGCACCTCGACGGCCAGGCGCATCGCGGCGAGCGCCACGACGTCGTCGCGCATGAGCTCGCCGAGCGCGCGGACCATGGACACGAGGATCGCGAGCGCGGACAGGTCGCTCGAGGCGAACCGTTCCTGGAGCTCGTCGTTCAGCTCGCGCTGGCGTTCGATGACCGCCTGGGCGAGCAGGTCCTTCGACTTGAAGTGGAAGTACATCGAGCCCTTGGTCGCCCCCGCGCGTACCGCGATGTCGGCGATGCTCGCCCCCGCGAACCCGTGCTCGATGAACTCGGCCGCTGCCGCTGCGACGATCGCGTTCCTGGTCGCCACCGCGCGCGCCTGCTGCGCCACGTCGTCCTCCCTCGGTCGATGCAGCGGCTATCCAGCCGCGCCCCCGGTCAAAACGTACCGGACATCCGCCTTTGTTTGACAGATACCGGTCGCGTGCATCATGCGATCCGCTCGCTCAGCCGGCGCCGGGTCTGCCGTTCCGCGAGCCACGCCTCGAGCTCGACGAGCGGCAGCGGGCGGCTGTGGAGGAAGCCTTGCGTGCGGTCGCACCCGAGGGCGGCCAACGCCTGGCGAGTCGCGTCGTCCTCGACGCCCTCGGCGGTGACCCGCAGGCCGAGCCGG
>NZ_LFKW01000126.1:2059-7430 GCF_001040865.1 Cellulomonas sp. A375-1
AGGTCTGGTCGAGCTTGAGCTCGCGCGCCGGCAGGTGGTTCAGGTACGCGAGCGTCGAGTGCCCCGTGCCGTAGTCGTCGATGCTCACGTGCACGCCGTACGCGGTCAGGGCGGCGAGCGCGGCGACCGCCTTGGCCGGGTCGTCCATGATCGTCGTCTCGGTGACCTCGAGCGTCAGCAGCCCCGCGGGGAGCTGCGAGCTGTCGAGGGCCGACTCGAGCGTCGTGAACAGGCCCGGGTGGGTCAGGCAGCTCGCTGACAGGTTCACCGAGACGGGCATGGCCCGGCCCGCGCGCAGCCACGCCGTCGCGTCCTGCACGGCGAGCGACAGGACGCGCTCGGTGAGGTGCGGCATGAGCTGGTAGCGCTCCGCGAGGTCGAGGAACTCGGCCGGCGCGAGCAACCCGAGCCGCGGGTGCTGCCACCGCACGAGCGCCTCGACCCCCACCACGGACCCGTCCGAGCACGAGATCTGCGGCTGGTAGTGCACGACGAGCTCGCCGGCGGCGCGCGACGACGACGTGAGCACCGTGCGCAGGTCCCGCAGGAGCCCGACTCGCCGGTCCGCGTCGGCCGCGACCCGCTCGTCGAACACCGTGATGCCGACGCCCGCGCGCTTGGCGGAGTACATCGCGTGGTCCGCGGCGCGCAGCAGGTCCTCGACGGTCTTGTTGCGGTGCCGGGTGCTCACCACGCCGATGCTCGCGTCGATCTGCACGAGCTCGTCGTCGAGCACGACGGGCGCGCGCACCGCCTCGAGCACCGAGAGCGCGGTGCGCTCCGCGAGGGCGTGGTCGTGGCCGTCGAGCAGCACCGCGAACTCGTCGCCCCCGATGCGCGCGAGCATCCCGTCGGTGCTCAGCGCTGCGGCCATCCGTACGGCGACCGTGCGCATGAGCTCGTCGCCGGCCGCGTGGCCGCGGTCGTCGTTGACCGCCTTGAACTCGTCGAGGTCGATCATCATGAGGCTGACCTCGCGCCCGCGACGCAACCGGCGCTCGAGCCGCTCGACGAAGGCCCGTCGGTTCGCCACGCCCGTCAGCCCGTCCGTGCGCGACTCGCGCTGCGCGTCCGTGAGCTCGGCGAAGTCGCGCGCCATGTAGGCCAGCCGGGACGTGCCCGCGAGCGCCGCGAGCGCGGCGAGCAGCGGCACGACCGGCCGCCCGCTCGGCGCCACGGCGTCGACGACGATCATCACGACCGACCCGATCACGACGACGAGCGCGCCGACGGTCGACGCCGTGGGCGAGACGTCGACCCGCGTGCGCACCACGGGCCGGGAGGTGACCGCGCACGCAGTCATCAGCGCGATGCCGACCCAGCCGTGCACCACACCGACCGCCGACGCCTCGACGTGCGTCCCACCACGGACGGCCCCCACGTACCCGACCAGCTCGGACCCGAGGATCACGGCGACCAGCACGACGAGCGTCATCGCGCGCCAGTCACGCGTCAGGTGCGCGGTGAGCACGATGACGACGAGCGCGGCCATGAGCGTCAGGAGCACCGCGATCCGCACCGTGTGCGCGCCGGTCTGCCACCCGTGCGCCGCTGCGCCGGCGGCGCGGGACGTGCCGTACGCGAGGATCGCCGCCGCGCACAGCGTGCCACCCAGGCCCGCCAGCCACTCGCCCGAGTCCCGGTCGTCGAGGTGTGACCGGTTCCAGTGCTGGACCGCCTGGTAGAGCATCGCGGTCGCGGCGACCGTCCCGACCGTCAGGCCGGCCGTCGCCACGGACGTCCAGGACTCGCCCGTCAGCCACGCGAGCAGGGCCTCGAGCCCGAGGCTGAGGACGATCGTCCACCCGGCACGCCTGAACCAGCGCCACGCGAGCTGCTCCCGGGGCGCACGGCCGCGGGAGGCGCGGGTGGTGACCAGCGCGGCAGCCACGGACGCCGCGCACGCGAGCAGCAGGAGCAGCGCGCCGAGGCCACGGACGGCACCGACCGTCACCAGCACTCCCGCGGCCACGGCGCTCGCCGCGCGCACCACACGCCCACTCGTCACACCGTCGACATCGGTGCCGCGGCGGCACAGGTGAGACGTCCCCGAGCGCGTCACCCGTCGGTGGCGCAGGTACGTCCCTGGCGTCCGCATTTCGCCGACGGCGACGGCTCACGCACCACCCGAACGGCGCATCACCCGTCGTTCGGCCGGCTCGACGACGCCGGGCACGCCCGGGTGCCGAGCGGCCTCAGGCGACGGACGGTGTCCGAGCCCGCGAGACGCCCGCGACCGCGGCGGCCAGGCCGAGCCGCGGCGCGAGGCCGTCGACCTGCACGACCGCAGCCGGGCCGTGCTCGCTGTAGAGCGCGACGAGCGAGGCGAGCTCGCCGCGGCCGCCGTAGGGGCACGTGAGCTCGAGCAGGGTCTGCGGGCCGTCGTGCACGACGTAGACGACCTCGGCGTCGAACCCGAACGACGGCGACACCCGGAACCGGACCGTGCCGATCTCGACGGGCGGCGGCAGCACCCGGCCGCGCACGTGCGCGATGCCGAGCAGCGCGCTCAGGCCGCGGCGCTCGTCGTCCGCGAGGCCCTCGCACGCGTCGAGCGCGTCCATGTCCACGAGCACGACGCACCCCGGGTCCGGCTCGGACGAGCCCGGGTGCCAGGACGCGTCGGCCTCGAGCGTCAGGAAGCCGTCGTAGGCGCTGTACGCGGTCCGCACCAGCTCCATGCGCTCCTCGATCGGCATGCCCCGCAGGGGGTGGGTGCGCGAGGTCGCGGCCGCGCCGCACGAGCACGAGATCGTCACCATGACCCCCAGGGTGCGCCCGACCACTGACACGCACGCGCCGGACGCGCCGAGGACCAGACGATCCGGACGCCGCGAATCGCCGGAAGGGCCCCGTTCCTCCTGTTCCGCGTGCGATCGCGCCACGCGCGGACGACACTGTGCGTCTGAGCGCGTCGAGCGGCAGGTCGCAGGGGCTTGCGCGGGCGCGCCGACGGAGGTGCGCGATGGGGCTGGACGACCTGGTCTCGAAGGCCAAAGGCGCTCTGGAAGGGCACGAGGAGCAGGCGAAGGACGCGCTCGACAAGGCCGCCGACGCGGTCAAGTCGCGCACGGACGAGGCGGGGGACGCGAAGGTCGACGAGGGCACCGAGAAGGCCAAGGAGTTCCTCGACCAGCAGAAGAACACCTGAGGCACCCGCGGCAAGACGCCGCACGACGCCGGGGCGCGGATACCATCGAGTCGGATCGTGGACGATCACAGCGTGGCGCCCCTGCCGGTCGTGCGCGCCGTTGTGCCGAAGGGAGGTGCGTTCGTGGGGTTTCTGGACCGTTTTGAGAACGGTGTCGAGCGGGCGGTGAACAACGTCTTCGCCAAGACCTTCCGCAGCGACCTCAAGCCCGTCGAGCTGGCCAGTCGCCTGCGTCGCGAGGTCGACGAGAAGGCGGCCGTCGTCGGGCGCGACCGTACGGTCGTGCCGAACGAGTTCACCATCGAGCTGTCGACCCCCGACTACGACCAGGTCGAGGCCTGGGGTGCCGAGACGCTGGCCGACGAGTTCGCGGCGAACGTCACGGACTACGCCGCGGGTCAGCGCTACGCGTTCGTCGGGCCGGTGACCGTGAGCTTCGCGGAGGACACCGAGCTCGAGGCGGGGCGCTTCGAGGTGCACTCGGCGACCGTGCGCGGTGCCGTGGCCCCCGCGACCACCGCGGCGCCCAGCCCGCGCCACCCGCTGCTCGACATCGACGGCCAGCGCTACCTGCTCACAGGTCCCGTCACGGTGATCGGTCGCGGCTCGGAGGCGGACATCATCGTCGACGACCCGGGCGTCTCGCGCCGCCACCTCGAGATCCGCGTCAACCCGGACAACGTGGTGGCCTCGGACCTGGGCTCGACCAACGGCTTGTTCGTCGAGGGCCACAAGGTGCCGGCCGCGACGCTGCTCGACGGCAACACCCTGACCATCGGGCGGACGCGGATCCTGTTCTGGACGGGCGGGGACCCGGAGCTCGACGAGTGACCGGCCGGTGACGCGCGAGCGATGAGCGAGCTGACCATCACCCTGCTCCGGCTGGGCTACCTGGCCCTGCTGTGGGTCCTCGTGCTCTCGTCGATCGCCGTGCTGCGCCGCGACCTGTACGGCACGCGCATCACCAAGCGCCGTTCTCGTCGGCCCGCGCCCGTCACGGCCGCGGGGCCCGCGGGCACGGGCCCGTCCACGGCACCCACGCCGGTCGTCTCGCCGCGGACGGCGCGCGGCAGCCAGCGCTCGGCGCGCCTCGTCGTCACGCAGGGCCCGCTGACCGGCACGATCGTCCCGCTCGGGCAGTCCGCGGTGGTCGTCGGCCGCGCCCCGGGCTGCACGCTCGTCCTCGACGACGACTACTCGAGCTCGAAGCACGCGCGGATCTTCCCGCAGGGCGGCCAGTGGTACGTCGAGGACCTCGGCTCGACCAACGGGACGTTCGTCGGCGACGAGAAGATCAGCGGGCCCACCCCCCTGGCACCCGGTCGCTCGGTCCGCGTGGGCCGCAGCGTGATCGAGCTGCAGGGGTAGGCGGATGACGGTCGCACTGCGCTACGCCGCCCGCTCCGACGTGGGCCTCGTGCGGAGCAACAACCAGGACTCCGCCTACGCGGGCCCGCACCTGCTCATGGTCGCGGACGGCATGGGCGGTCACGCGGGCGGCGACGTCGCGTCCTCGGTCGCGGTCGCCACGTTCGCGCCGCTCGACGACGAGTCGCACGGCCCCGACGACGCGCTCGACGAGCTCGAGGGCGCGCTCGAGGAGGCACGCGAGGAGATCAAGGCGCGCTCGGGCGCCGAGCCGGACCTCGCCGGCATGGGCACGACCGTCACCGCGATCCTGCGGGCCGGCAACAAGCTCGCGATGGTGCACCTGGGCGACTCGCGCGGCTACCTGCTGCGCGACGGCGTGCTCACGCAGGTCACCACGGACCACACGTTCGTGCAGCACCTGGTCGACATCGGCCGCATCACGCCGCAGGAGGCCGAGCACCACCCGCAGCGCTCGGTCGTCATGCGCGTGCTCGGCGACTTCGAGTCGGACCTGACGCCCGACCTGTCGGTGCGCGAGGCGCGTGCCGGCGACCGCTGGCTGCTGTGCTCCGACGGCCTGTCGGGCTTCGTGAGCGGGCAGACCATCGAGACGACGATGCGCGAGCTCACCGACCTCGACTCGTGCGCCGACCGGCTCGTGCAGCTCGCGCTGCGCGGCGGCGGGGGCGACAACGTGACGGTCGTGCTCGCCGACGTGATCGAGCTCGACGACGTCGCCGACGGCGACGCGCCCGGCACGGCGCCGCAGGTCGTCGGCGCGGCCGCGACCACGCGCAACGACCCGACGGTCGCGGCGGACGGTCCCGCGGCGCGTGCGGCCGAGCTCGC
>NZ_LFKW01000127.1:0-4677 GCF_001040865.1 Cellulomonas sp. A375-1
GGCGGGGCTGGCCCGCCGCGCCGACGGCTCGTCGGTGTTCGTCAAGGCCTTCGACGTCGCGCCGTCGCTCGACGCGTTCGCCACCGAGGCCGAGGGGCTGGCCGCGCTCCGGATGCTCGGGGGCGCCGCGACGCCCGACGTGCTCGTCGTGACGCCCGACGTCCTGGTCCTCGAGGCGCTGCACACCCGCCCGGCCGACGAGGCGTTCTGGGTGCGGTTCGCGCACACGCTCGCACGCCTGCACACCACGACCCATCGGGCGTTCGGGTGGCACCGCGACAACTGGCTCGGGCGCCGTCGGCAGGTCAACACGTGGCACGACGACGGGTTCGAGTTCTTCGCCCGGAACCGGCTGCTGCGCTGGCTCGACGAGCCGCGGGTCGTCGCGGCGCTCGACCACGCGGACCGCACCGCGCTCGAACGGCTCTGCGCACGGCTGCCCGAGCTCCTGCCCGAGCGCCCTGCGTGCCTGACGCACGGCGACCTGTGGGCGCAGAACGTGCTGGCCACCTCGGACGGTCGGCCCGCGCTGATCGACCCCGCCGTGTCCTACACGTGGGCCGAGGTCGACCTGGCGCACGTGTGGACCACGGTCCCGCCGCCCGAGGCTCGCGCGTTCTTCGACCTGTACGCCGAGCTCACCGGGCTGGACGCGGGCTGGCGCGAGCGCATGCCGATCCTGCAGCTGCGCCAGCACCTGGCCGTCCTCGCGCAGTTCGACGACGACTGGGGCGCCGCCGACCACGTGCGTGCCACGCTCGCGCCGTTCCGCTCGCGCGCCTGACCGGTCGCTCGTCGCCCGCGTCCCGCGGGAACGAGGGCGAGCGGGGTGTGTGCAGGTGTGGTGGAGCGCACCCCCGCGGCGGGACGGCGCCGCGTACCATCTTTCGGGCCCGCGACACCGCGACGGCCACTCCCCCACTTGCAGGACGGACGGCGCATGAGCGCGCAGACGACCACGCCCGCGGACCCCGCGGCCGACGTGACGCCCGAGCAGCCCGGCGTCGACCCCACCGACTTCGCGACGTTCCTGCGGGTCATGGACCAGGTCGCCGTCCTGCCGCAGACGCACGCGCAGCACGCAGCCGCACGTCGCGCGTCGTCGGCGCTGTTCAAGGCCGCCAAGAAGCAGCGCCGCACCGAGAAGCGCCAGATGATCGCCGCGGCCGACGCCGCCGTGGTCGCGGCGACCGCGACCGGCAGCCCCGGGCGGATCGACGACGAGACCAACGGCCTGCCGCTGACCTCGTCGGCGACGAACGCGACCGCCGGGACCCTGCTGCGGGCGCGCCCGTGCTACGTCTGCAAGGAGTCGTACACGGTCGTCGACGCGTTCTACCACCAGCTCTGCCCGGACTGCGCCGCGTTGCACCACGCCAAGCGCGACGCCCGCACGGACCTGACCGGGCGACGTGCGCTGCTCACCGGCGGCCGCGCCAAGATCGGCATGTACATCGCGCTGCGCCTGCTGCGCGACGGCGCGGACCTGACGATCACGACGCGCTTCCCGCGCGACGCCGTGCGCCGGTTCAGCGCGATGGAGGACTCCGCCGACTGGCTGCACCGCCTGCACGTCGTCGGCATCGACCTGCGCGACCCCGCGCAGGTGGTCTCGCTCGCGGACCACGTCGCTGCGCAGGGGCCGCTGGACATCCTCATCAACAACGCCGCGCAGACCGTGCGGCGCTCGCCCGGCGCCTACTCGCGCATCGCCGAGGCCGAGCTCGCGCCGCTGCCCGACGAGGGCGCGCGCATGATCACGACGTTCGGGCACACCAGCGACGCCCACCCGCGCGCGCTCGCCGGGTCCGTGAGCGAGCTGTCCAGCCCCGCGCTGGCGATCGAGCGCGCGGCCCGCGCGGCCGCCGACGAGCTCACGGCGCAGTCCCTGACCGCCCAGGCCGCGAGCCTCGAACGGCTCGTCGCGGGCACGTCGATCGACGCGGGCGGGCTGATCCCCGACGCGGCGGAGACCAACAGCTGGGTCGCGACCGTCGAGCAGGTCGACCCGATGGAGCTGCTCGAGGTGCAGCTGTGCAACCAGACGGCGCCGTTCATCCTGGTCAGCCGCCTGCGCCCGGCCCTGGCGGCGTCCCCCGCACGGCGCACGTACATCGTCAACGTGTCCGCGATGGAGGGCGTGTTCTCCCGCGGCTACAAGGGCCCCGGCCACCCGCACACCAACATGAGCAAGGCCGCGCTCAACATGCTCACGCGCACCAGCGCCGCCGAGATGCTGGCCGACGGCATCCTCATGACCGCGGTCGACACCGGCTGGATCACCGACGAACGCCCCCACCCCACCAAGGTGCGGCTCGCCGAGGAGGGCTTCCACGCCCCCCTCGACCTGGTCGACGGCGCGGCGCGGGTCTACGACCCGATCGTGCGCGGCGAGGCCGGCGAGGACCTGTACGGCTGCTTCCTCAAGGACTACGCCCGCTCCCAGTGGTGACCTGCTCCGCCCCGTGCGGTCGTGCGTCGGGCGCACGTCCGTGAGGGAGCATGGCGGGGTGAGGGACTCGGCGGGTGGGCGCTCCAGCAGGGTGCGGCACGGCGGGCTGCGGAACGGCGGCGTGCAGGCGGCGCTGCTCGCGGCCGTGCTGTTCGGCGCGAGCGCCCCGCTGGCCAAGCTCCTGCTCGGCGAGGTCAGCCCATGGCTGCTCGCCGGACTGCTGTACGTCGGCGCCGGGCTGGGGATGGGCGTGTGGCGGCTGGTGCGCCGCTCGCCGCGGGTCCGGCTCCCTCGGCGCGACGTGCCGTGGCTCGTCGGCGCGGGGGTGGCCGGTGGCGTCGCCGGTCCGGTGCTGCTGATGGTCGGGCTGTCCTCGATGCCCGCCTCGGGGGCGTCGCTGCTGCTCAACGCCGAGGGCGTGCTGACCGCGGTCATCGCGTGGGTGGTGTTCCGCGAGCCGGCCGGCCGCCGCGTCGTGCTCGGGATGCTCGCGATCGTCGCGGGTGCGGTCGTGATCGCCGTGCCGGGCGGGCAGGCCCAGGTCACGAGCATGGGGCCCGCGCTGGCGATCGTCGGGGCGTGCGCCTGCTGGGCGCTGGACAACAACCTGACCCGCAGGGTCTCGCTCACGGACGCGACCTGGCTCGCCGCGGTGAAGGGCTCGGTCGCCGGGCCGACGAACCTCGCCGTCGCGCTCCTGCTGGGCGCGCGGCTGCCGACGGTCGCGGTGACCGCGTCCGCGCTCGCTCTCGGCTTCGTGGCGTACGGGCTCAGCCTGGTGCTCTTCATCGTCGGGCTGCGGCACGTCGGGACCGCTCGCGCCGGGGCGTACTTCTCGGTCGCGCCGTTCTTCGGTGCCGTCCTCGCGGTCGCGCTCGGCGACCCGGTGACGTGGCAGCTGCTGCTCGCCGGCGTGCTCATGGGCGTCGGGACGTGGCTGCACCTGAGCGAGGAGCACGCGCACGAGCACACGCACTCCGCCGTCACGCACGAGCACTGGCACACGCACGACGACGGCCACCACGAGCACGAGCACGACGCACCCGTCGCGGCCGGGGTGCGGCACCGTCACGTGCACACGCACCTCGCGGTCACCCACACCCACGAGCACTACCCGGACGCGCACCACCGCCACGACCACTGACCCGGGGCACGTCCGCGGGTAGGCAAAGAGCTCGTCGGTCGTCGCCACCGCGACTTACAGTCGAGCCCATGTCCAGCCTCGACGACGAGCTCACGACCGCCGCCCAGGAGCACGACTTCTCGGGGGTGGTGCGCGTCGACCGCGCGGGCGAGCCGCCGCTGGTGCGCGCGTTCGGCCTCGCGAACCGGGCGTACGGCATCGCGATGACGCCCGAGACGCGGCTCGGCATCGCGAGCGGGTCGAAAGCCCTCACCGCGCTCGTCGTGATGTCGCTCGTCGAGCAGGGCACGCTCAGCCTGACGACGACCGCGCGCTCGCTGCTCGGCGCAGACCTGCCGCTCGTCGACGACGCCGTGACGATCGAGCACCTGCTCGCCCACCGCTCGGGGATCGGCGACTACCTGGACGACGACGCGGACTCGGGCGAGTACCTCATGACCGTCCCGGTGCACCGGCTCGCGACGACCGAGCAGTTCCTCGCGGTGCTCGACGGGCACGAGCAGGTCTTCGCCCCGGGCGAGCAGTTCTCCTACTGCAACGGCGCGTTCGTCGTGCTGGCCCTGCTCGCGGAACGCGCGAGCGGCGTGAGCTACCACGACCTGGTGCGGCAGCGCGTGCTCGCGCCCGCGGGCATGACGGCGACGGACTTCCTGCGGACCGACGACCTCCCGGGTGACGTCGCGGTGGGCTACGTCGTCGTCGACGGCGAGGTGCGGACCAACGCGCTGCACCTGCCGGTCCTGGCGACGGGCGACGGCGGCGCATACGCGACGGTCGGGGACCTGCACCGGTTCTGGACCGCGCTCGACGAGGGTCGGATCGTGTCCCACGAGACCGTCGCGACGATGACGACACCGGTCAGCGACGTGCCCGAGGAGGGGCTGCGCTACGGGCTCGGCTTCTGGCTCGACCCGGCCGGCGACGGGCTGCAGCTCGTCGGCGCCGACGCGGGCGTGTCGTTCCGCAGCGGTCACTCGCCGTCGACGGGCACCACGTGGACGGTCGTCGCGAACACCTCGGACGGCGCGTGGCCGGTGGCGGAGACGGTCGTCGCGGCGCTCACCTGACGGCGGGGGGGGGG